>NZ_JAELTX010000017.1 GCF_016429065.1 Pedobacter sp. ASV17 | reverse complement strand
ATTCTGAAACTTAAGATGAAGCAAACATTAGTAATTCTGTTAACAGCCCTTTCTTTAAATGTATTTGCCCAGAAGGAAATCTCGAAGGTTTGGGTATCTGATTTGAAAAATGGCACTTATCAAAACCCTGTGATTGATGCAGATTATTCTGATCCTGATGCGATAAGGGTAGGCGATAAGTTTTACATGATTGCTTCAAGCTTTGATGCCGTACCAGGCTTACCCATTTTAGAATCAACTGATTTGGTGAATTGGCGGTTGATTGGACATGCGCTTAAAAGACAGCCGCCGTTTGAGCATTTTGCTAAAACACAACATGGAAATGGGGTTTGGGCGCCAGCCATACGTTACCACAACAATGAGTTTTACATCTATTATCCCGATCCTGATTTCGGAATTTATTTAACCAAGGCAAAAAGCATCAATGGACCATGGACAGATCCCGTATTGGTAGAAGCTGGAAAAGGTCTGATAGATCCATGCCCATTATGGGATGATCATGGTAAGGTGTACTTGGTACATGCCTATGCAGGTAGTAGAGCTGGCATTAAAAGCCTTATTGTGGTGAAGGAAATGAATGCCGCTGGTGATAAAACCATTACCGAAGGTCGAATTGTATTTGATGGACATGAGCGAGATCCAACTTTAGAAGGCCCCAAGTTTTACAAACGAAATGGCTATTACTATATTTTTGCCCCAGCTGGTGGTGTTTCTACCGGTTGGCAATTGGTACTGCGTTCAAAAAACGTATATGGACCTTATGAACGTAAAGTGGTGATGGATCAAGGCAAATCGCCTATTAATGGACCGCATCAGGGGGCTTGGGTAGATACGCAAAATGGCGAAGATTGGTTCCTGCATTTTCAGGATAAGGACGCCTATGGGCGAGTGGTACATTTGCAACCTATGAAATGGATAAACAATTGGCCCGTAATTGGTATAGATCACGATGGTGATGGAATTGGTGAGCCTGTATTGACCTATAAAAAGCCTGCTGTTACCAAAGCAAGTGCCATTTTTACACCAGCAGAAAGCGATGAATTTAATGGAGCAACGCTTGGTTTGCAGTGGCAATGGCAGGCAAACCCTTCAGCTACTTGGTCCTTTTTAAACACCAGCAAAGGTAGCTTGAGATTGTATACGGTTAAGGCTCCTGATAGTACCAAGAACCTTTGGGAAGTACCCAATATCTTGATGCAAAAATTTCCGACGGAAGAATTTACAGCAACCACCAAACTGAATTTCACCTTAAATGCCAAATTAGAGAATGAGAAAGTAGGGCTAACGGTTTATGGCTTAAGCTACGCCTATTTAGCGTTAAAGTCTAAAAAGGATGGTTTGTACCTCGTTTATTCGGTTTGCAAGAATGCCGATAGGGGCAAAGCCGAAATAGAGAAAACATTGGTAAAGTTGGATAGCAAGGATGTTTACCTGAGGGTTAAGGTAAGCAAAGGAGCAAAATGTCAATTTAGTTATAGTATTGACGGTAATGCCTTTACAACTATCGACGATATTTTTGAAGCCACTCCTGGTAAATGGATTGGCGCAAAAATGGGCCTGTTTGCCACTCGTGAGCAACAAACCAATGATAGCGGCTATGCCGACTTTGATTGGTTTAGGGTGACCAAGTAAGTAAATACTGATCAAAATAGCTAAATGTGATGAGTCTGTTTTACTAGGTTGAATAGCTGGTAACCAGTTAACTTTAATCCTAAACCTGATTGAGCGGATTAGCCCACAGTTGAGCTTGTCGAAACCGAGGACTATGAACGAAAGCAGGGCGGCAGGTCCAAAAGAAGCAGGGACTTCCTTTTTCAAAAAATAATCTAAAACACCTCACCTGTAACTTATTGCTTACAACCCAGCATTTGGGAACGTTTGCATAGTTATTTTCGGGCTTTTAGTTCGTTTACTGGCCCAAACTGTGTAGACTTGTTATAGAATAGTGTTGCAAATTGTAGGTGAATAGCGGTGTGTTTCAAAGGAAAAATAGTACACATAACACCAAACAAGTAACGCATAACTTAAATAACCATTTATAAATACACACATGAACATGAAGAAAATTGTAGCTTCGATATTTGCCGTGATGATTGCTGCGCCGATGTTTTCGCAGGCGCAAAAGGCTTCTCCAAAAGCCTATTCGTTTAATAACCTGCCTGTAGTAGCTCAAACTTCTTTCAAAAAAGATACTTTCAATATTGTTAACTATGGCGCTAAAGGCGACGGAGTGACTTTAGTGACCAAAAATATTAATGATGCCATTATTGCCTGTAATAAAAAAGGCGGCGGTGTGGTATTGGTGCCCAAAGGTTTATGGATTACAGGACCCATTGAACTGAAAAGCAATGTTAACCTGCATCTTCAAAAAAATGCTATTTTACAGTTCACCAGGGATTTTAGCCAGTATAACTTAGTACAAAGTAATTGGGAAGGTTTGCCTCAAATGCGTAACCAATCACCTCTGTGGGCTACCAACCAAACCAATATTGCGGTAACAGGTTATGGCATTGTTGATGGCGGTGGCGATGCTTGGCGAATGGTGAAGAAAAGCAAGTTGACAGAAAGCCAATGGAAAAACTTGGTGGCTTCGGGCGGTGTACTTTCTGAGGACAAAAAAACTTGGTATCCATCGCAAAAGAGTTTAGAGGGATCAAAAATAAAAGATAACCCAGGAGAAATTAAAACAGATAAGAATGCCGAATACTACGATTCTATCAAGGATTTCTTCCGTCCAAACCTATTGGTGTTTACTTCATGCAAGAAAGTATTGTTAGAAGGCGTTACTTTCCAGAATTCGGCAGCTTGGAACATTCATCCATTGATGTGTGAAGATGTGACCGTGAGAAATGTTTACGCTAAAAACCCTTGGTATGCACAAAATGGTGATGGTATTGATATCGAATCGTGCAAAAATGTATTAATTGAAAACAGCACTTTTGATGTGGGTGATGATGGTATCTGTATCAAATCAGGTCGTGATGCTTGGGGCAGGCAACGTGCCATGCCAACGGAGAATGTGATCGTAAGAAATAGTACGGTTTATCATGCGCACGGAGGTTTTGTAATTGGCAGTGAGATGAGCGGTGGCGCAAAAAACATTTTTGTTTACGATTGTACTTTTATTGGTACTGATATTGGCCTGCGTTTTAAAACTACGAGAGGCAGGGGCGGTGTGGTGGAGAACATCCATATTAAAAATATCAGCATGATGGATATTCCAGGAGAAGCCATTTTGTTTGACATGTATTATGCGGCTGTTGACCCTATTGCTTTAGTGGGTGATAAACGAGAAGCGCCAAAGGTGGAAGCTTTGCCTGTAACCGAAGAAACTCCAGTTTTTAAAGATTTTTACATTGATAACGTAGTTTGCGACGGTGCCGAGAAAGCTATTTTTGTACGTGGTTTGCCCGAAATGAGCATTGCCAATATCAACCTCAATAATATCAACATCAAATCTAAAAAAGGAATTGATATACAGGAAGGTAAGAAAATTAATTTGAGCAATGTGAAGTTGACCATTGAGCATGGCAACCCACTGATTAATATCCAAAATGGTAACGATGTAACCCTAAAAAATATCAGTTATAACAGTGCCGATTTGCTTTTCAGAATCAGTGGCGATAGAAACAGTAACATCAAAACTTCGGGCTTAGATGTTTCAAAAGCACAACAGAAATCGGAGTTTTTAGCGGGTGCTCAAGAAAAATCATTACAAATCAACAAGTAGTACATGAACAAGGTTTTTAACTATAGTATTGTAGCGGTTGCGTCATCGGTTTTATCGTTTAACGCAGTAGCGCAAACACAAACACTTTCGCAGCAAATGGCTGCTACGGTAATGGAAATCTGGAAGGATTCATTAAACCTTAATCCAGAAGTGCCTAAAAAAGTAAAATGGGCTTACGACCAAGGTGTGGTTTTAGAAGGAATTGATGGGGTTTGGCGAAGAACAGGAAATGGCGAATACTTCAAGTACATGCAAAAAAGCATGGATTTCTTTGTCACCAAGGAAGGGAAAATTGAACGTTACAAACAGGCCGACTATAATATCGACAACGTTAAAAATGGTCGTATTTTGCTCACCTTGTACAAAGTTACAGGGAACAAAAAATACTTTACTGCAGCAACCAGTTTGTGGGAGCAGTTAAAACAACATCCTCGAACCAAAGAAGGTGGTTTTTGGCATAAAAAAATCTACCCTTACCAAATGTGGCTAGATGGTTTGTATATGGGCCAGCCTTTTTATGCAGAATATGCTGCTTTGATAAAAGACGAAAAGGCTTTTGACGATATTGCCAATCAGTTTGTGTGGATGGAGAAAAACGCTAGAGATGCTAAAACAGGTTTGCTTTACCATGGTTGGGATGAATCAAAAGCAGAAGCTTGGGCCGATAAAACCACTGGTAAATCGCCGAATTTTTGGGGCAGGGCCATGGGGTGGTACGGAATGGCAATGGTAGATGTATTAGAGAATTTCCCTGAAAATCATCCTCGTAAAAAAGAAATTATCGCCATTCTAAATCGATTTGCGCAAGCGGTACAAAAGGTACAGGATCCTAAAAGTGGTTTATGGTTTGATGTTTTGGATAGGCCTACTGGAAAGGGCAATTATTTAGAAGCGTCAGCTTCGAGCATGTTTGTATACACCTTTGCCAAGGCCGTTAGAAATGGTTGGTTGCCTGCATCATATTTTACAGTAGCTGATAAGGGTTATAAAGGTATTCAGAAGGAATTTATTGAACAGAGAGCTGCTGGAAAGGTCAACTTGAAAGGAACGGTAGAAGTATCGGGCTTGGGTGGTAAGCCTTACCGCGATGGTAGTTACGAATATTATGTGAGCGAAAAAGTAATTACCAACGATCCAAAAGGAGTAGGTGCTTTCTTGTTAGCAGCCAATGAAATGGAAATAGCGGCTGCTCCTAAAATAGGAAAAGGCAAAACAGTGGTGTTGGATTCGTATTTCAATAACGAAATAAAGAAAGATCAAAGTGGCAACGATCAGTCGTGGCATTACAAATGGGATGAAAAGCCTAACGGAGGTTTTTCTTTTTGGGGCGAGCAATTTCAAAACTCTGGTTTTAAATTAAATACACTGTATCAA
The DNA here is from genome assembly GCF_016429065.1 of Pedobacter sp. ASV17. GTDB lineage: Bacteria > Bacteroidota > Bacteroidia > Sphingobacteriales > Sphingobacteriaceae > Pedobacter. Next base: position 49,680 of record NZ_JAELTX010000017.1, on the reverse strand, counting down.
GCACCAACGCTAGCCAATTTAAAAAATGCGGCGGTTTATATCATTGTAGACCCAGATTTTGAGAAGGAAAATCCAAACCCAAATTTCATTTCGGCTACCGATATCAAGCAAGTTAGCGAATGGGTAAAAGCAGGCGGTGTGTTGGTGTTAATGGGGAATGATGCACCAAATGTAGAGTTGACCAATTTCAATAAACTGGCAAACGTTTTTGGTGTACACTTTAACGGCGATAGCAAAGGAACAGTGCCTGTGCCTGCCAATTTTGAAACAGCAAAGGTGCTTGTCCCATCTGGTAATGAAATTTTTCAGCCAAAAGATTTATTCATTAAAGAATACAGCAGTTTAAAATTGTCTGGCAATGCCAAGTCTATCCTTAAAGATAAAGATGGTGATGATGTGATTGCGGTAACTAAATTTGGAAAAGGAACTGTTTTCGTGATTGGCGACCCCTGGCTGTATAATGAGTATGTAGATGGAAGGAAACTTCCTGCAAATTATAAAAACTTTGAAGCAGGTCAAGAGCTGGTAAATTGGTTGGCAAAACAAGCTGCCGCGAAAAAATAAAATTGAAATCGAAATGAAAAGTATCCTCGGTATTCTTATTGCTTGTATAGGTTTAAGCAGTTGTGCAACGGCACAAAATGCTACTAACACCACCGTTAAAACAGATAGCATTGCAGAGAAAATGTTGGTGTATCAGTTAAACAACGGCGGTTGGCCTAAGCAACTGGAAGATAAAAGTGTGGTGAAATATGAGTATCCGCTTACGGCTGCATTGCTGGAAAAAATTAAAGCCACCTCAGAATTACATGCCACCATTGATAACAATGCTACCAGTAGGGAAATCAATGCTTTGGTTTTGGCCTATAAGCAAACGGATAATAAAGCCTATCTAAAGGCGGCAGAAAAAGGGATCGATTATCTTTTAAGAGCGCAATATGCCAATGGCGGGTGGCCACAGTATTATCCCGATAGAAGCATTTACAGAGCAGAAATTACTTACAATGATAACGCAATGATCAACGCCCTAACGGTAATGTTGAATATCGTGTATCAAACAAACGGTTTTGAGGTAGTGAATGCCAGTTATTTGCCTAAAGCAGAAAAAGCATTGAAAAAAGGGATCGAATGTATTTTGAAAACCCAAGTATTTCAAGGCGGTAAGCCCGTAATTTGGGCTGCGCAATACGATGAAAATACGTTGAGGCCTGCTAAAGCAAGAGCATTTGAACCTGCGTCCTTAAGTACAGGAGAATCAGTAGGGATTGTAAGGTTTTTAATGAAATTGAAAAGCCCCTCGGCCGAAATTAAAACGGCCATTAAAAATGCGGTAGATTGGTTTGAAAGCACCAAAATTGTAGGTTATAAATATGGGAGTATTGCCAATAACGATAAAGGTTTAATTGCGGATGCCGAGGCCATCAGTTGGGCCAGATTCTATGATTTAAATACCAATAAGCCTATTTTTGGTGACAGAGACAACTCTGTTAAAACCAGTGTAGAGGAAATTAGCAAGGAGCGAAGAGTAGGTTACGCTTGGTATGGGACATTTGCACAAAACCTATTGGCTAAAGAATATCCTAAGTGGCTAAAATCAAACGGAGGGTAAAAGTCTCCGATACGGATACGAATTGAAGACCATCACTGTCGTAAATAGATCGTCATTGGGAAGCGAAAGACATGTGTAGGGAGTGAAGCAATCTCTAGGATAGTACGGAGCCAAATTGATCCTTCGTAAATAGGTCGTCATTGCGAACTGAAGCGAAGGAGGAGTAAAGAGTGAAGCAATCTCTATCCTTGTTTTTATTCGGTTATGCTTGTATGGTATTTTTTACAAAATTAATGATCAAAGAATACCATAATTAGTTAATAAATAACAATTTTCTCTTTATTTGTCATTCCGACGATAGGAGGAATCTCAAAATATGCTGAAGCGAATTCTAATTTTCCTGTTGATTTTTTTGTGTACTAACACTTTTGCTCAAAAACAATATAACGTACTCGACTGGAAAGCTGATGTAAGCTTAAATACCTATCTGGTGCAACAGATGCGGAGGCAATATGAAAAACGTAACACTGATTTTTCCGAAGCGCTAAAAACCAAAGTACAAACACTCGCTTATATTGAAAAGGTAAGGCAAAAAGCCAAAACCTTGTTCGGTAAAATACCGCCAAAAGCGACATTAAATGCTCAAGTAACAGGCGTAATAGTGCAAGACGGTTACAAGATCGAGAAAATCATTTATCAAAGTTTTCAAGATCATCATGTAACGGCTAATTTATATCTCCCAAATACAACAGAAAAACTTCCTGCGGTATTGCTTTTTTGCGGTCACGAAGATCTTTCCAAAGCCACAGAAAGCTATCAGAAAACCGCGATACTGTTGGCCAAAAATGGTTTTGTCGTTTTTGTCATCGATCCCATATCGCAAAGTGAACGAGTTCAGCTCACAGATCTAGATGGAAAGGCATTGACCAGAGGTTCTACCACCGAACATACCCTGCTCAATTTATCTTCCAATTTATTGGGTACTTCAATTGCGGCTTACCAATTATTTGACAACCAACGTGGTTTAGATTATTTGTTGACCAGAAAAGAAGTTGATACTTCGAAAATTGCTTGTGTAGGTAACAGTGGTGGTGGAATGCAAACCATTTATTTTGCAGCTATCGACGATAGGGTGAAGGCAATAGTGCCTTGTAGCTATTTGGCCAGTCGTGAAAACACCTTGGCCAGCACTGGAGCTGCAGACGGATGTGCACAAATTCCAAATGAAGGTGCGCAGCATTTGGAAATGAGCGATTACTTAATTGCCGCTGCTCCAAAACCAACTTTAGTACTTGCAGGTCGCTACGATTTTATTGATTATAATGGAACTTTACAGTCGTTCGGTGATTTGAGGAAAGTTTATGCTAGCCTAGGTCAATCAGAAAAAATATCCCTTTTTGCTTTTGATGATGGTCACGGCATTTCGAAACCCAAACGGGAAAAAGCAGTACAATGGCTTCGCAAATGGTTTTATAATGACGACCGTATCATTGTTGAGCCTGAATTACCTGTTTTAACCGATAAGGATTTGTTTGCCAGTGCAAAACAAAAAGTGAGCTTAAGCTTTCCTAACGAAGTAACTGTTCAAGAAAAGAACGAATTGCTTTATGAACAACAGGCAAAAACCCGTGAAGCATTTGCAAAATTGGATTTGGTACAACGCAAAAAAAATATTCAAAACCTGTTGAACATCAATTTAAATTCCCAAAAACTCAATATCGAAAAAGTAGGTGACGTTAAAGTGAAAGGTTTGTCTTTTGAAAAGTTGATTATTCGGAAAGATGACGAAATCCCTTTGCCGACTTTAATAGCCTACCCAAAAAGTAAGCTTAAAAAGGTAGTCATTTGGCTGAGCGATGAAGGAAAGAGCAAGTTGATGGATAGTGTCGACCTCTCCGACGAAAGCACTGCCTATATTTTTGCTGATTTACGTGGAACCGGAGAAACAATGGATAAGGCAGAAATGAATGATCCAAAATATTTCAGCCAAGACTATCGTAATGCCATGCTGGCTTTGCACATGGGTAAACCATTAGTTGGCCAAAGGGTAGAAGATATCACTACGCTTTTGGATTTTATTGTTGGTAATAAACAACTTTCAAGTGCTGAAATAGAGGTCAACACAAAAGGAAATGTTGGCATAGCGGCTTTACATGCTGCATTTTTCAAACCACAGATCAACAAACTTCATTTATACCAATGCTTGGAAAGCTATCAGCAAGTCCTTAAACAACCTTTGGCTAAAGACAGGTACGGTTTGGTGGTCAATAATATCCTCGAGCATTATGATATTCCCGATATGGTTTCTTGGATAAAGTCCGCAGAAATTTCTTTTCATAAATAATTTAACTTTTATCGAGCCATTTCTCCGAAACTACAGTCTATCTTAAAACAGATAGTCTAATGAGATATACGCAACCTAAAATTAAATACGCAACAATAGCCTTACCGCTATTTTTGTTGATCGCTTTGTCTTTTAAAAGCACTAAGGATAAGTTCGAGAATACTTTTACTTATGAAGGAAAAACCTACAAGCCTGGAGATACCGTTTACGGTTTTAAACAGTATGTGAAACTGGTGGTTGGAGATGAAGATGCACCATTGATAATGGGTGTTCCACATGATGGTACAAATATTGGCAGTCCCGAAATTCCTGAAACGGGAACCACGGGCAGAGACATTAACACCTTGCCATTAGCTTTTGAAATTGCCACAAATTTTAAATCTTCTACCAAAAAAAGAGCTTGGATCGTGATCAATACCATCGCCAGAAAGCGCATGGATCCCAATACATTTCCAACCGAAGTGGATAAGAGGTATACCAATGAAGATGCAAAAAATAGCTATTTAAGCTATCACGATTTGCTGAAAACAGCCATCAGTTTCATGGCCGAATATCAAAAGAAAGACAAAGGTGCTTTGTTTCTTGATTTGCATGGGCAGGCACACACTTATCAAAGTCCCCAAGCTTATGTTTCGGTAAGTGGTAAATCCTTGGAAAGTAAGTTTATAGACCAAACGGAATTAGGCTATGGTTTAAGTAATTATGCTATTTCGCAAAGCGACGAATACTTGGATAAATTGGCTGATTCATCCTCTATTGCTGCCATTGCCAGAGCTAATCCACAAGTACGTTTTTCGGAAATGATTAAAGGCCCTTATAGTTTTGGAGGTTTATTGGAAAAGGAGAAAGTAATGGCAGTGCCTGGCCCTAATTTGAAAACACTTGAAGCAAATGCTACTTTATTTGGAACAGATGCAGAAGGTAACGCCAAAAGGAGGCCCTATTTTAATGGGGGGTATTGTACCCGTAAATATGGAACCGTAATTTCTGGACCAACCAAAGGTTTCCAAAACAAAATCTCATCTATACAGGCCGAAACTCCAGGAATTACAGTGAGAAATACTGAAAGTATTAGGGAGATTGCTAGCGAACGATTCAATAGGGCAATTATCGGTTTTTTAAACAAGTGGTATGGCTACAATTTTAAAAGCAAATAACAAAAGCTTGTTACGCTGAAATTTGTCCCGTAATCGGTTAAAATTTAAGTCGTTGCCTTTATTAGGTGACGACTTTTTTGTTGTGTAAAATTGGGGAATTGTGCTGCCGTTTTAACGGTATGTTAAAGGAATGTTAAGTGGTGGTGTTGGGGAAAAAAATACTCATAAAAGTGACGTTAATACGGTATTTTAAAATAACTGTGGAAATAATTTCACTATGTGTAAAATATCGTTTATTTTCGAGACGATAATTCCTTAAAGTGCTAAAAGTTTAAGGAATGTTTGGCCAACACAATAAGCGTAAACACAAGAATTGTTAAAGTTTTATACCGCTCGGAATACAGTATCTGAACGATACACTTCACTAAGTAAAAGCTTATGGTGTCGAGTGGAATACTTATCCCAAGAAAATTTTAAAAGCCATAGTAGCTTACGAATTTTATTAGCTGCCCTAACCACTTTTATTTTACTCTGTTTTTGTTCTCAATTCACTTTTGCAGAAGGAAGTAAGGATCTATATCCCGCTGGAGTTGCTGGAAACAGAGCTTTCCTTTATAGTAATATCGACGGTACTAGCAATATCGTTTCTTATCCATTTAAAACACAGGGAACCCATTTTGTTTATGCCAAAGCTGGAGAGACCATCGCTGTGGCCTCAAGTGCGGTAGGGGTTGGCAATGGAAGAATCATTGTAACCTCTCCAACGGGAGCAGTGACCACGTTTACTGTAAACGGCACTACCGGACTTATCAATAATAGGGCAAATGAGCTTTTGGGACCTTCTTGGCCAGGTTATGCCGCAGGATATAATCCTTTTACGGTACCGGTTAATGCAGCCCAAGAGGGTATTTGGAAAGTGGATTTTTGGGCATCGGTAGGTACCAATACCAGTAACAACACTACTGTTCAAGATATTTTGGCTAATGCAAATTGGACCCAAGGCTCTAATTCGATCAATGTAATTGCTGCATGGGACGTGTCTGTTAGAAATACAACAGGTACCGCTTGGATTTCTGGTCGTGTATATGCCAACGTATTAAACTTGCTCATTAACCCAGCTTTTACTGAAACTAAAGGATATTATGTGACCAATTACGTACTTACAGAAGATGGTAGGGCTTACCGCGTGAAAACAAATGGTAATAACGGTTGGGCGTTTACATTTTTTTCTAACAACAACGGATTTGCAGTAGCTGGGGTACCTACCTATAAAAGCTTGAATTTCAGTAACGCAACGGTCGCTACCTATATCCATGATCCCAGAACACTTGATAATGCTATCAGTAAAACCCATAAGGTATTTTATAATAAGCCCGATCCTAATTTACCCATATCTGCCAATGCTTACGTTACGGCGGCCAATCAAAACATGTGGCTCAAGAAAAATGTGGTATTGCCAATTATTACCAACTTAAAGATAACAGGGGTAGAAGGTACAGAAGGAAAAATTAGCCGTAAAGGAGCCAATATCACCTTTACATCATCCACTTCAGGCAGTTATCAAATCACCATCCCTGTGGCTGGAGGTACAGACAGGGTCATTAATGGTGTAGCTACCGCTGGAAACAACCAAGTATTTTGGGATGCCAAAGATGGCGCAGGAAACTTTCTGCCGCCGGGCTTGATTTCCCCGCTGGTTCAAACTTTTTTGAGATCGGCCGAAGTTCACTTTCCTTACATAGATATGGAAGTAAACCCTCGAGGCATCATTATCGAACTCACCGAAAACAATACCAGCTACAATGTAAATCCTGGCAACTCAAATCCTTCAGAATATAGCGACAGGGTTTATTGGGATGACGTTGATATTACTAACGCGGGTAATGCGGCTAGATATAGTTCTGATCCAGTAACTAACCTAAATGGGCTAAGTAGCAATACTAATGGCCATAAATTTGGTAGATATAGTACAACAGCAGCGGATCATTTTGGTGATAACAGATCGATGGATACCTGGTCGTATATCGAGAGTGATCGAACCACACAATTGGTCAACATCGAAATTCTATTAGCAGATTTAAAGATAGAATCCATCAACCCAGATCTAAGTAAATACTTTTCGGACAGAACTATTACTTATACCGTTAGGGTTCAAAATGATGGTCCCTCTCCAGCAGATGGATCGCGTTTAGCCATTAACTTACCAGCAGGATTAACCATTAGCTCGGTAACCCAAGCAAACCAAAGCGCTGGAATAACGATAAATAATGCGGTTACTGGAGCACAGAGTTACACCGCAGTACTCAACCTGCCTAACCAAGGTACCATTGATTTTTTAGTACAAGCAACTTTTACGGGAAGTTTCAATCAGGTATTTAGCAATACAAAAGCTAGTATTTTAAGACCTTTTGATTTAACGGATCCAGATGCCACCAGTAATAATCCTGCTGGCCCAGTAGATGTAGATCAGGAGTGTTTAAATGGAGCTGCTTCTGGCGTTGGTATATGTAACAATATTAAATACAACACGGTAAACGGCCAGGATTTATGTCAGGCAAGCCCTATCACGCCAGTAAGCTACCCGTTGTCGGCTGATGGAACACAATTCGAAAATTCAGCACTTCCAGCCGCTTTGACCTTTCAAGATGTATCTGGGGTTAGAACTGTAAGCGGAAGCATCTCTTCTTTTGGTGTCCATACATTTTTGATCAAAACACTAAACACCAAGAGAACACAAACGAATGTAATTATCAGGACAAGTCCTTTGCCAACGGGCACTATAACAGGCCCACTAAGTGTTTGTGTAGATGCTAACGATAGCCCTGCCATTACTTTTAAAGGCGCTGATGGCACTGGGTCATATGAGTTCACTTATACCGTTAATAACGGCAGTGTACAAACGGTAAGCACGCCCGCTGGATCTGATACGGCCACCGTTCTAATTCCGCTAACCACAACTGGAACATTTACTTATAAACTAACCTCCATTAAAGATTTAAACTCAGGTTGTAGTCAGGCGCAAAATGTTGATGTAACGGTCACTGTTCAGCCTAAACCAACAAAAACACATATCCAACTTGTCAATTAACAACAATATTAAATAGAACATTACAAACTCGAAAAAAATGAAAACAACAATTACCCGCAACATCATTACTACCTTAATTCTGCTGTTAGGTGTAGCTTTTTCAAGTTACGCTCAAACGTACTACGATGTGTACCTATGTGACAACGCCACGGCAACACTTCACATGCCAGAAGAATCAACTTTAACTGCTGGAGATAAAGTTCACTGGTATTTAGCAGGTACAGAAGTAGGCGTTTACACTTATTCAGGTGCTAATTCTACCAATTACACCGTGCCAAATAACTTAACGGTTGGTTCGCATAACTATACAACGCGTATCGAATCGGCGGCAGGCTGTTTGGGTGATCCATCTGATCCGTTTTCGGTTTATAAACTTCCAAACAAAACATTGGCCTTAAGTGCACCAACCAATTCAACTTATTGCGGTGATGCAAGTGGCCCTGCTGCTAGCTCGCAAATTACTGCTACGGCGACGCCTGCGGCTACACTTCCTGACGGAATTGGTTATACCTATACTTGGTCGGCTACATTTAAAGGAAACCCTGTTAGTCCAATTACATCTATTGGTTCTAGTAATGGAAGCACAACCAATCAAAACGTATTTACATTAACCGCTACTGAAGCTGGAGCTTATGTGTTTAATGCAACGGTAAACTATGCACTTTTGCCAGGTAACACAGGAGTATTGAGAGCTGGAGCAGGATGTGAAGTAAGTGCAGCTACCTCACAAACAATCACAGTAACACCTAAGCCAGGAAAACCTAGCATTTCTTTGGTTAACTAATAAAGGGTGAAGCTTCGGAGGCTGATATACTTGGTTATACTGCTTTTACAGGTAACAATTGTAAAAGCACAGACCGCCAATGAAGTAAGAATACGGCAAGGAGGAACGGCACATCTTAGAGTCGATAATCCAAGTGGAACTTATTCTTACCAATGGTACAGGTATGGGCAACCTATATCCGGAGCTAGCACTTTTATGTATAATACCGCTGTTGCTGGCGACTACCAAGTAAGAGTCATCAGCCAAGAGGGGTGTGCATCGGATTTATCCGATGTATTTAGAGTAATTGTTGAATATTCAAATTTGGAGGTCATTAAAAAATCGGACACTAAGTTGGTGGGGCCAAATGAAACATTCACCTACACCATTTTGGTTCGTAATATAGAAAATACGGACAACCCAAATGTTAAAGTGACCGATATCTTTCCTCCAAATTTGAAATTTATCTCCATGAATAAACCAACGCTTGGTACAGCTGAATATGCGAACGGACGAATTACCTGGACCATTCCTTTGCTAGTATCTGGCGCACCGTATGTGATGTTGGAGATTAAAGCACAGGGGACTATGGTGGGTAATATTATCAATACGGCAACAGTAGGTGGAGATCCAACGCTATTAGATCCAGATTGGGGGAATAATACTTCTACCGATATTAAAAAAATCATTGGTGACATAAAAGTGCCAAATGTGATTACGCCTAATGGCGATGGCAAAAACGATGTACTGAAAATAGAAGGCATTGAACTTTACAAAGAAAGTAGTTTGTCTATTTTCAATCGCTGGGGTAACGAGGTTTATAGAAGTCCAGGGAATTACCTCAACAACTGGAGCGGCGATGGATTAAGTGAAGGCACTTATTATTATGTGCTCAAATTGGTTTCAAAGCAAAACGCTCAAAGTGCATTAACTGGTTGGATTACTTTATTAAGAGATAAATAGTATGGGAAGAAGAAGTTGGTATATTATCTTTTTATTTACAATGCTAAGCTTTGGAAGCTTTGCACAGCAAGACGCACAGTATAGTCAATACATTTTCAATGCGATTTACATCAATCCTGCGTATGCGGGTTACCGGGAGCGATTAAATCTCAACGCCACTTACCGAAATCAGTGGACAGGTATTAATGGTGCGCCCAAGAGTTTCACCATGGCGGCCGACATGCTAATGCCTAATGAAAGAGTTGGCCTATCACTAATTTTATCGGCTGATCAATTGGGTGCTCAAAAAAATCTTTCTGCCTTTGCAAATTATGCTTACCGTTTTCCGGTGAACGAAGACGAAACAAATAAACTAGCTTTTGGATTAGGTGCTGGATTTCAACAGTTCGGTATTTATGGTGATATGTTGGAGCCAGGCGACTTAGGTGATAATTTTATTCCAACAGGTACCGTAAAAGAGATTGTGCCCGATGTACGTGCCGGTGTTTTCTTTTCAACCCCCCGAATGTATATTGGTGCTTCGGCAAATAATATCATCGGAAGATTTTTGATGGATAAGAAAAAGCTTGACTTTAATTTTCCTACCCCTAAACCACATTTTTACCTCACAGCAGGCACATTAATCCCATTGGTGGAATACGAAATCGATTTTAAGCCATTTTTCTTGATAAAGGATGATATTGCTGGCCCAACCGTATTGGATTTAAATGCATTTTTCTTATTCAAACAAAAGATATGGATAGGAGCTGGCTACAGAACTGGAGTTAAAATCTATAACAAACCAGCCGTAGTGGGCAATACCAGAAATACCAATGCATTGATTGGCATGGCCGAATTTTTCATTAGCGATAAACTCAGATTGGGTTATTCCTACGATCACAGTGTAGGTAGCTTGGCGGGCTACAGCGGTTCTACCCACGAAATTTCTGTAAGTTGGAATTTTATGAACGAGAGAGAACGCCGCATCAATTTCTGCTATTTTTAAAGCTCATAACTAACTCCACGTTCGGGAACTTCCACGGCATAACCTTCATCTTGTAAGGCAGTTTTAAAGGCAGTTAAACTACTGGCTTCACCATGTACCAAAAATACTTTCTTAAGTTTAGTGGCATCTAATTGCCTAACCGTATTCATTAAGTCGTTATGGTCGCCGTGGCCGCTCAATAAATCAGTCCTCGCTATTTTAGCGTAAACCATCAAATCCCTATTTCGCAAACGGATAATTGGGTCTCCACGTAACAAACGATCACCCAAAGTACCCTTGGCACAATATCCAATAAAAAGAATAGTGCAATAGTAGTTTTGAATATTATAGTAAATATGATCTTGAATTCTACCACCTTCCAGCATTCCTGCCGAAGAAATAATGATACAAGGATCTAAGTAATTGCTTACCGCCAAGCTTTCTTTCTGTGTGCGCAAATAGGTGAGGTGCTCAAATTCGAACTCATCGCCCTTATCCAGATAAAAGCTCTTGGCCTCCTCACTTACATATTGATGGTGCTTGCGATAGATGTCAGTTGCGTAATTAGCCAAAGGACTGTCCACAAAAATCTCTACTGGCGGAAGCAAGCCCTTGGTAAAAATTTGGTTCAGTTTAAAAATCAATGATTGCGTTCTGCCAATACTAAATGCAGGAATAATCAACCTTCCTGGATTTTTAATGCAGGTTTCGTTAATCACCTCTACCAATTTGTCATCTAGTGAAGTATCATGGCTATGCAAACGACCGCCATAGGTCGACTCGCAAACCAAATAATCTACCGCAGGTAAAGGCTCTGGATCTACCAGTACAGGATAGTTCTTTCGGCCAATATCACCTGTAAAAGCAATTTTTTTAGTAACACCGTCTTCGTTAATGCTTAATATGACCGAAGCAGCCCCAAGCAAATGTCCAGCAGGCACAAACGTCAATTCTATATTGCCATTAATTTTAAAAGGTTTATGAAAGCCAATAGTGACAAACCTATCCATGGTTTCCATTACATGCTTTTGGAGGTACAAAGGCTGAGGTCCACTATGGCCTCTTTTTCTACCCCTGTGCTTTTTATTTTGCTTGCCTAAAAAGATGTTTACTGAATCAAACAGTAGAATTTCGGTTAAGTCTGCCGTAGGGCCAGTACATAAAATCTGACCATCGTAGCCCATCCTAATTAAAGTAGGTAAGTTTCCGGAGTGGTCAATGTGCGCATGGGTTAAAATAACTAAATCAATCTCTGTAGGATTGAAAGGGAAGAATAAATTTTGTTCCTGGTAGGAGCCTTTTTCATAATCAAGTCCACAGTCAATTAAAATATTATAGTTGTTTAGTTGTAAAAGGTGCATGCTTCCCGTAACCTGTTGCGCAGCACCCCATATCGTTAACCTCATTCGTCGCAATCAAAAAATAATCGTACAAGATATGTTTTTTGTATGGAATAGCCGACAATCGTTAAACATTTTTAGATTGTTCATCGGCAGCTCATAGCCTCATTTTGATTAATACTTATCCACATTATCAAAAGACTATAATCAGCCTTAACTTAAATTAATTTAATGATTTTCAGTGTATTAAATTCATTTTTCCTATTTGTTAAAGCAATCCGTTTTATTTAATGAATGATACTTTGGCATAGTTTTTTCGAAAGTCATTATTGTTGGGTACAAGGCTATAGAAATAGCGGCAAACTATTTTCAAAGCATTTTGTTACCTCACTTAATTAAAACTAAAAGATGAAAGCGTAAAGTTTCATCAACTAAAACAAAAGGAACGATGAAAAATATATTAGCAGTAATCGCAATTGGGGCAACAGTTTTGGTCTCTTGCGGTAAAAGTGATAAACAGGTTGAGTTAGAAAAACAGCAAGCGATTGTTAAATACAGGGACAGTATTAAGTTGGACAGCTTTAAACGTTCAGAAGTAGAAGCTGAAAAACGTAGGGTAGAAGAAAGACATCAGGCGGAATTGGCTGCAGCCAGACGTAGTGCATCTTCAACGTATAGTTCTGGTGGTACAGTCACTACTTCTTCAGCGGGGGTAACCTCTACGCCAGCTAAGAAAAAAGGTTGGAGTGATGCCGCTAAAGGTACCGCCATTGGTGCTGGTGTTGGTGCGCTTGGTGGGGTTCTAATTGATAAAAACAACGCCCGTGGTGCCATTATTGGAGGTTTAGCTGGTGCGGGAGCTGGTTATGCCATTGGTAGGGCCGAGGATAGAAAAAGCGGTAGAGTACAGAAAAAACAATAAACGTTATACCATATATACAAGCGCCCATGTTCAAAAAGCATGGGCGCTTTTTTGTAACGTATTTTGAGGATTAAATTAAAATTGCTTATTTATTTACAGAAACATTTCCATGCAAATAGTGTTATCATAATTAAAAAATAACTTATTAAGTTTGCCGTCGTCTATTAACATTGATGCATATGAAAACAGATTTGATTGAAATCTTTCAAACCATTAGAGCGGGCATGCAACCCTACGAAACATTGGGTTTCACTGCTAGAATCAATTCAGAAACTGAATATGACCTTTGGAGCGAGAAAAATGTAACCTTGCTAGGCCGTGAAAGAAAAGAAATCTATTTTGCTGGTTTAAAAATGCTAAAGAGTGATGTTACACTTCATTTTATGCTGCTTTATACCAATCCCGAAGTTAGAGAGCTTGTGCATCCCGACTTGCTGAAATTGCTCAAGGGAAAATCATGTTTTCACATCAAGAAAATTGATGACGTATTAATGGCACATATTACCGACGCCTTGGATAAAGGTTATAAAATTTATAGACAGAACGAGTGGGTTTAAATCCGTTATTTCAGGAAGATTTCTTTTTAACGGTACAAAATCAATATCATGCCGTAGAAGAAATCCAAACACATCCATTTTATGTGGTAGGGATCAAGGGAAGAGTGTATGTTAATCTTTTACCGTTGAATGCAAATTTCTTACCTCAACAATTGCTCTCGTTACAAGCTATTTATGCACAGCAGGGTATCTTTTTAGTGCATCTTTGGGAAGATGTATGGGCAAACAAAAGAGAGCAGGTATTATGCAGGATACATTCTTTCTGTGGACTTAACCAAAGTTTGCATGGTAGAAAAGGAAAGGTAGAAGAAGTCGATTCGGAAACTGCCAAGACTTTTTTAGAGCAGCATCATCTACAAGGTTATATCAAAACAAAGTACAACTTAGGGCTGAAGTTTAACGGCGAACTTAAAGCAGTAGCCTGTTTTGCGGCATCAAGACCAATGAAAAGCAAAGGAGCACATTATAACTCTGCAGAATTGGTGCGTTTTGCCACTCAAACGGGAGTAACCATCGCTGGAGGCTTAGGCAAGCTCATCGCCTCTTTTCTAGAAAAAGTACGGGTAAACGATTTAATGACCTATGCCGATCGAGATTGGTCACTGGGCAAAGGCTATGATAAATTAGGTTTTCAATTATCAGGAAACACGGAGTCGGTATTTTTTTATGTAGATACCAACACCATGACAAGGCACTATGCGCATCGTTTGCCAAAAAAAATAATGACCGCCTTTGAAGCACAAAATGTATTAAATTTGGATAGTTTTTTGACCAGTATCGACTGGATCAAAGTTTTTAATACAGGAAATCTCAAATATCATTTCTATACGAATGTCTGATAAAAATTTGTTAATTGTACTTGGAGCTACAGCGGTTGGAAAAACCAAGTTGGCGGTACAATTGGCTCATGCTTTTAATGGCGAGGTCATTAGTGCAGATAGCCGTCAAGTTTTTAAAGGGATGGACATTGGAACAGGGAAAGACCTTTCCGAATACGAAGTAAACGACCAAAAAATCCCATACCACTTAATCGATATCAAACCTGCTGGTCAACGTTATCAGGTAAATGCCTTTAAGGATGATTTTTATAAGACTTTTGATCAACTACAAAACCTAGGAAAATTGCCAATTTTATGTGGTGGCACTGGAATGTACATTCATAGCTTATTACAAAATCATGAGCTGACCGCAATTCCAGTAGATGAGCAATTAAGAAAACAGTTGCTTTTGCTAAATAAAGAAGAACTGCAAACCGAGCTGAATAAATATCCATTTCAATTGAGGCAACAGGCAGATGTTAGTTCTCATAAACGATTGATCAGGGCTATTGAAATAGCGGAATATTTAAGCCATCACAATCTCCACACCAAAAAAAGAACTGAACTAAAACCATTAATCATTGGCTTATACAATGAGGTGGATACCCGTAGAAATAAAATCTTGTCAAGATTAGATGAACGTCTTTCTCACGGACTTATTGAAGAAGTACAAGATTTACTTAAACAAGGGGTAAGCGAAGAAATGTTAGTTTTCTATGGACTGGAATACAAGTTCGTAATTGCTTTTCTGAAGAATGAAATCAATTTGGACACCTTAAAAGAACGGCTAGGCATTGCTATCTGTCAGTTTGCTAAAAGACAAATGACTTTTTTCCGAAAAATGGAAAAAGACGGGGTTCAAATTAATTGGATTGAAGCGGTTGCCGACCGAGCATTGGTTCAAAAACATGCTTTTGATTTAGCAACACCGTATTTTAAGCTAAATTAATCGCATCTTCGTCCTATGAAACGGATCATAAGGCCAATCATTAAATGGACAGGAGGGAAGTATAGGGAGTTTGCCTTATTTCAAGATCATATCCCCGAATTTAAGCGTTATATAGAACCCTTTTTTGGTGGTGGTGGCGTATTCTTTGCCTTGCAACCTCAAACCCCAGTAATCATTAATGATAAAAGCCAGGACCTTATTCGGTTTTATCAGCAAATTAAAAGCAGAGCGTTTAAAACCAGACTTGGTCAATATGCTGATGCTTGGGATGAAGTAACCACTTTATCAGAACTGCTTTGGGAAAGTACAGGCCAAAAATTTTGCGAATTTATACTCAATGAGGCTGAGATTTCGACATTAACCAGCTCCATTGAATCAGAACTTAAAGCAACATTAACAACGCTACCCACTTTAAACAATACAGACTTTTTAAAAAATCCGACAGAATTTTACCAGCATCTCAAAAAGGGAATGGAGAGCAAAGCCTCTCGTTTGCAGCGCATCAGTGTAAAAGCAGGAAATGTTTTCGATCTCAAAGAACTGAAGAAACATTTTGAAACCGCACTTAAAAGCGGTACCTACCTTTTTTTTAGGAGTTTATTGAACAAAAATACCAAGAAGAACCTCTTAAGTGAGGCCGATGCTGCCGCAAATTGGTATTTTGTAAGGGAGTTTTGTTATGCTTCCATGTTTAGGTACAATAAAAAGGGCGTATTCAATATTCCGTACGGCGGTATTTTATACAACAGAAAGAAATTCAGAAAAAAAGCCAATACAATATTTACCAAACCTCTTCAAAACCTGTTTCAAGATGCTGAAATTTATAATCAAGATTTTGAAACCCTACTTGCTAGTATCAGCTTAACCCCTTCAGATTTCATCTTTTTGGATCCACCTTATGACAGTGAGTTTTCTGAATATGACCAGAATAGTTTTACGCTAACTGATCAAAAAAGACTGGCAGATTTCTTAATCAACTGCGTTGCCCAATGGATGGTAGTCATTAAAGAAACTCCATTTATCCTTGAGTTATATAACCATCCCGCTGTTAAAATTACCACTTTTGATAAGAAATATGTCTATAATGTAAGAGGCCGAAATAACAGAAAAGCCACTCACTTAATCATTACCAATTATTAGTGATACTTTTTTAATCTAACAATTTTGTTCAGTATTTAGTACATTATTTGGGGATGAACGCTCTTCTATTGATCTAATAATTTAATTTATTGTGGCCGTTTTAATAATCTGTTAATCATTTGATTATATATGGGTTTATAAGGTTTTTAAATGTATAATGGCATATTGTTTGAACATTTTGCTGCGATTGCGTGTTGTAACAAAAGCAATCACAAATGTTAAACAAAAAGATGAAAGACCTTTCCTTAAAATTATAATCGAATGAGGAATGGAACGTCATCAATTAAATTAAAAACAGATGAAAAAGTATACAAAATCAATAGCTGTTGCAGTAGCTGCATTAGCTATCTTTGCAACCACAAATGTTAAAGCACAATCAGAACCTACTAATCCTTCTAGACAAAAATTAGGGGTTGGTATCAACGCTGGTATTCCAACTAATTCTGGTTCTAGCTTTGCGCTTGGAGCTGATCTTCGTTACCAAATAGATATCGACAGACAATTATCTATTCCAATTACTACAGGTTTTACCTCAATTTTCAATAAAGACATTACGGTTGGTAACACTACTATAGATGTGAGCAACTTTAACTACATTCCTGCCAAAGCGGGTTTAAAATTCTTCTTTAGTGATAGTGGTTCTGGAGCTTATGGCTTGGCCGAAGCTGGTGCGGCGTTTAGTACCAATACTGGTGGCGGTACTTGGTTTACTTATTCACCTGCAATTGGTTATGCTTGGAGCAATGGATTAGACCTAGGTGTTAAGTACGAAGGCCTTTCAAAAAGCGGCACTAACAACGGTTATGTAGGTTTGCGTTTGGCTTATGGTTTTAAACTATAATACCTACGTTAACAAATTATAATTACAATATAATATTATTGAGCTCCGGTAATTTTATCGGGGCTTTTTTTGTGTTTTTAGAATTATAAATGCTATTTTGAGCACAAAACAAAATAAGCTCTTAAAGGATTGTTTCACCAGATAGCAATCTGTAAAAACATAACAAGTATGCAAGGGAAAAAATATTTGGGTTTGGTAGCGGTTGCCATATTAATGGCTTGTAATAGTTCCAACAAATCTGTTGAATTAAGGGATAGTACAGCAGCAGCTAAGAGCGATACCACAAAAACCGCAACATTAAGTTTTAGCGATGAAAAGCTACAAACGATTTACACCAGTTATATTAAATTAAAAGACCAGTTAGTAGCTACGAATTACAATGATGCTAAACCTGCAGCAAATGAATTAGCAATAGCCCTTAAAGGCTTTGAAGGTTGCGAAAATGCGGCAACAATAGCTCATAAAATTGCAGAAGCTAAAGATATTAAAGTACAACGAGCGGCTTTTAACGATTTGAATGTAGAAGTAATCCCAGTTTTTAAACATGCTGCTTTAACATCAGGTATTATTTATTTACAACATTGTCCAATGGCTAATAACGGCGATGGTGGCGATTGGTTAGCTAGCGAAAAAAACATCCGTAATCCATATTATGGAGATGAGATGATGGAATGTGGAAGGGTAGCCGAAGAAATTAAGGCGAAATAATCCAAAAATGGAGATTAAAACGAGGTTAGAACCGTCAAAAAAGTGTAACAACCTTATGTTTGTTTTAACGTAAATTTTAATAAAAGGAAATAACTACTTATAATTATATAAAATTTTAAATATATGTCAACTACTGCAGAAATTAAGATAGACGGACAGACCTACGAGTTTCCGATCATTACCGGAACAGAAGGAGAGAAGGCTATCGATATTTCAAAATTAAGAGATCTAACAGGTCACATTACATTAGATTTTGGATACAAAAATACAGGTTCTACCAAAAGTGCCATTACCTTTTTAGACGGTGAAGAAGGTATATTGAAATACCGCGGATATCCTATTGAAGAACTAGCCGAAAAAGCGTCGTTTTTAGAAGTTGCCTATTTATTGATTTATGGAGAACTTCCTTCTCAAGAAAGAATAGAGAAATTCCAAAAAGATATCAGCATGCACACGCTGATCCATGAGGATATGAAGAAGTTTTTTGATGGTTATCCTTCAAAATCTCATCCTATGGCTCAGTTGTCATCTTTGGTTTGCTCACTTTCAACATTTTATCCTGAAAGTTTAGAGGCGAACCAATCTGAAGAGGAAAAAGACCTAACCATCATTAAAATGTTGGCCAAAATGACTACCATTGTGGCTTTCATCTATAAAAAATCTTTGGGCCATCCACTAATCTATCCTAAAAACAAATACGATTACATTACCAACTATTTGTGGATGACTTTTGGCCAACGTACCGAAGATTTCGAACCAAATCCGGTAGTGGTAAGTGCAATGAATAAATTATTGATCCTTCATGCTGACCATGAGCAAAACTGCTCTACTTCTACGGTTAGAATTGTAGGTTCATCTGACTGTAACCTTTACGCTTCTATTTCAGCAGGTATTTCTGCATTGTGGGGACCATTACATGGTGGTGCCAACCAAGCAGTGATTGAAATGTTGGAAAAAATTAAAGCTGATGGTGGCGATACCGATAAATGGATTGCGAAAGCGAAGGATAAAAATGATCCTTTCCGTATGATGGGCTTTGGTCACCGTGTATACAAAAACTTTGATCCAAGAGCTAAAATCATTAAAAAAGCCTGCGATGATATCTTAGAAAGTTTAGGCATTAACGATCCAGTATTGGAAATTGCTAAAAAACTAGAGCAAGCAGCTTTAACAGATCCTTATTTTATTGAGCGTAAATTATATCCAAACGTAGATTTCTATTCAGGTATCATTTACAGAGCTTTAGGATTCCCTTCAGAAATGTTCACTGTACTTTTCGCTTTAGGCCGTCTACCAGGATGGATTGCTCAGTGGAAAGAAATGAGAACAAACAAGGAGCCAATTGGCAGACCACGTCAAATATACGTTGGTGATGTTGATAAGCACTTGTAGTCAATAAGAACTCTCTTTACAACCAAATATATAGTTGTTAAGCCGGTGGATTGCCGGCTTTTTTATTGCCTTTATTTTTTCTGTTCTTTCAGAATATACGCCATAACAGATAAAAATCATGCAGACCTATTTGTCTATGTGTTTGTATTTGTTAAAAAAGATATCTAACCACATAGACACATAGCAAATCAAGCTGCCTTGGTGTTTTCTATTTGTTCTTTAAGATTATAAGCCATAACAGATAAAAATCATGCAAATCTATGTGTCTATGTGTTTGTCTAAAAATCAAAAAAGGCTATATAGATACTGAACCTATATAGCCTTTATGTTTAAACAAAAAAGTGTTATGTTAAAGCGTGACAACGCTAAAGGCAATAATTAGAATGAAACATAGCGTGATCAACATGCTATAGCAGAAAAACAGGAAGAATACTTTTAGCAAAGTAACCCATCGGTTACTGCCGTAAAAGGTTCTAAGTGAACGGTAGATGTACCAAAGGATATAGAAAAATCCAATCGTACCAATTAGCCATTCAATATCTACTGCAAACTTTGTTACCCACATCAATAGCGCCGAAACAATAAAACTCAAGAAAATGGCCGAATGTGTATGGAACGAATAAATGAGGTGTTCGTAATAATAGCGTTTCTTTCTAATGTAAACTAGCTTTAAAATCAATGCAAAAAGCGGTAGAAGTACAAACATCATTTTAGGAATGAGTTTGATGCTATCTTCTTTAATTTTTTGTCCAGGATCTGGATATTTATTAAACTGTATGCTTTTTTTAGAGAAGTAGTTTACAATGAAATTATCACGTTGTTCTTTAGGTAAGGCACGTTGCTTTTTCTCGTATTCCTCTATGGTTCCTTTCCTTGCGAAAGCATTAAATCTGCTTTTCTTTAGGGGTAAAGAATCGATATTGATTCTTGTTGTGCCATTTTCCTTAATATCCTTTTCAACTTCTCTTAAAATACTATCCTTTTTTGGTCTAGCTATGGGTAGATATTTCAATACCTGTCTTACTTCATCTACATCATCTGATACCAATAACGAGTCATTATCCAATTTTTCAGTAACGGCCGCCGCTTTACCTTCCGATTCATGCTTTTTCTTCTCGCTACCTCTAAAAACGATGATGAAAAATACGATACTGATGAAGATGTAAAGTTTGATTGGATGAAGGAAAGAAGCTCTTTTTCCAGCTACATAATCTACCGTAAGTTTACCTGGCTTAAAAAGCAACGGCTTAATGGTGCCAAAAAACTTGTGCTCAAAGTGGAAATAATCTGCAATGGCATGGGTAATCATGTGCCAAGCATCTTCCTTTAATTCTATATTTTCCTGTCCACAATGAGGGCAATACGTCTCTTCAACATGGTGGCCGCAGTTTAAGCAGTCTTTTTCTTTTCGGAGCTTTACGGATGACATCTGGATTTAAATATAATTAGTGACTGATTTTATTGATAGCTTCTTCTTCGGCACGGGTATGTTTATGCTTAAACATTAAGGCAAATAAAACGGTGATTACTAAAGCGTAAAGCGCAAAACTCAACCAGATGTTGTGCCAATCTTTTACGTCTAATGCACGGCTTAAACTTCCGTCTGCTAAAACATTAATGCCTTTGTTGCTTAAAAATGAGTGTAAGTGCTTGTTATTAACATCGGTATTGACTAAGTCTGCTGTAGACTGAATATTCGTGTAAAATTTAGTGAAATATTTGTCAATCATCCAACCAGATAACAAACTACCTAAAATAGCTCCAAAACCATTGGTCATCATCATAAATAAACCTTGAGCAGAAGAACGTATTTTGGCCGTAGTTGAAGTTTCTACAAACAACGATCCCGAGATATTGAAGAAATCGAATGCCATACCATATACAATACATGATAAAATAATCATCCACAGTCCACCAGCTGGATCACCATAGGCGAATAATCCGAAGCGAAAAACCCATGCCAACATAGAAATCACAATCACCTTTTTAATGCCGAAGCGTTTCAAAAAGAATGGTATCGCTAAAATGAATAAGGTTTCAGAAACTTGAGATATAGAGATGATCAATGTAGAATATCTTACCACCAAAGAATCTGAGTAGGCAGGAAATAATTTGAATTCATCTAAAAAAACATCACCATAAGCATTGGTTAATTGTAATGCTCCTCCCAAAAACATGGAGAAAACAAAAAACAATGCCATTTTATAATTTGTAAATAATTTAAATGCTTCTAAGCCTAAGCTTTGTACAAAACCTGCTTTCTCTGATACAGATTTTGTTGGTAAACATTTTGGTAATGTGAACGAATAAAGCCCTAAAAAGATAGCGCCTACACCAGCAATGTAAAATTGGTTGGTACTAGCCTTGCTACCCGTTAAATTGGTTACCCACATCGCTACGATAAAACCAACTGTCCCCCATACACGTATAGGAGGGAAGCTTTTAACCACATCAAGCTCGCTATTCTTTAAAGTAGTGTAACTTATAGAGTTGCTTAACGCTATAGTAGGCATGTAAAAACACATGGCTAAAAGGATAATCCAGAAAAAGGTTTGAGGATCATCTACCTGAGGTAGATAAAACATCACGGCTGCGTACATGAGATGCAAGATCGCATAGAGCTTTTCGGCATTAATCCATTTATCTGCTAAAATGCCGGTAATGGTTGGCATGAATAAAGACGCTATTCCCATAGTGGAGAATATTATTCCAAAATGGGCACCATCCCACTGTTTAGTGCCAAACCAGTAATTGGCAATAGTAATTAACCAAGCGGCCCATACAAAGAACTGCATGAAGCTCATGATCGTTAAGCGTAGCTTAATATTCATCCGCAATAATTTCGTTTAGTTTTGAACGGCTTGAAGATAGGACTTTTTTTTAGTACATGACAAATTTAAGCACATAAGCTCAGTAGATTTTTTATCATGATAAGTTTTGAGTGTTATTTAGTGAAAAATGAGTTTGGTTTTTCGTTTATATACCATATCCGAAACACAGTTGTAGTACTTAGTTTTTGGACTAACTCAAGCCCAAGCATTATTTCCACGTTCTACTAAAATCGGCCTTGGCCTGTTCGGGAGGTACAAATTGGCCCTACTTGTTCCTTCAAAAGAACAGGGCGCAGCCGTGGCTTTTTTTGCATACTTTTTTCAGCTATAGGAAAAAAGTTTGTCCGCGAAGCGACAGCGCTTAAAATAGTAGCAAGAAATGTATAATTCAGCATAAATATTTAGTTTTTTGTCGTAGAGCTTCGGTTCCAATAAGACCTAACGAATAAGGCTTAAACAAAAAATGCAGGTTATTTACCTGCATTTCTTCTATTAATTTCGTCTCTAATCCGAGCGGCTTTTTCATAAGCCTCATCAGACAGTGCTTTTTCTAATTTTTGTTGAAGTTCTTCTAAAGATAAACTTTGATATCCCGACACTGCTATAGGAGGTTGTGTTTCCTCTGGAGTTTGTCCTCCGGTAATGCTTTCTATATTTTCGAGGAACAGAAAATCATTTCCTTCAATCACAATTCCTGCAGAAGCAAGAATAAACTCGTACGTATAAATAATCGCATTAAATCTTACCGCAATCGCAATCGCATCTGAAGTCCGAGCGTCTATTTCAACCTGTTCTCCATCTTTACTGCAGATTAGTTTGGCAAAAAATACGCCATCAACTAAATTATAGATCAGTACTTCTGTAATTTCCACCTGATAAGCCTGAGCAAATGATTTAAACAAATCATGAGTAAGCGGTCGGGTAGGAGACATTTTTTCAATCTCAATGGCAATGGCTTGCGCCTCAAATGCACCTATAATAATAGGAAGTCTTCTACGGCCATTTACTTCTCCCAAAACAAGTGCATATGCACCAGATTGTGTCTGGCTGTACGATAATCCTACAATATCAAGTTTAACCTTCTTCATTCTTAAAAAATCAGCGCTTCAATACGGTTGATTAGCCCTTATGTGCTTTTAACGCTGCAATTATTTTAGGAACTACTTCAAAAGCGTCGCCAACAATACCATAATCAGCTACCTTAAAGAAAGGTGCTTCAGGATCTTTATTGATAACTACAATTACTTTTGATGAACTTACACCCGCCAAGTGTTGGATAGCACCTGAAATACCAATGGCAATGTAAAGATTTGGACTGATGGCAATACCCGTTTGTCCAACGTGCTCAGAGTGAGGTCTCCAATCTGCATCAGAAACTGGCTTTGAACAAGCGGTTGCAGCTCCCAAAAGATCTGCTAATTCTTCCACCATTCCCCAGTTTTCTGGACCTTTTAAGCCTCTACCACCAGAAACAACGATCTCTGCATCAGGCAAGGATACTTTATTAGTAGCACGTACAATTTCTTTAACGATAGCTGCTAAGTCGCTTGATTTTACTTCCGGGCTGAAAGTTTCAATGGCAATACTGGTAGGATTTTCTTTTACTCCAAAAGCATTCGGATTTAAAGCAATCACCTTGTTGGCTGAGGTTAAAGTAGTAATGGCAAAAGCTTTTCCAGAGAAAGCGGTTTTCTTTACTGAAAAGTCGCTAGTAGGTAACTCTACAGCGCCGTCAATTAAACCTGCTTCAAGCTTTACAGCAACTCTAGGCGCTAAACCTTTTCCAGAGAATGAGTTAGAAAGTACAACGATATTAGCACCTTCTTTTTTAGCAGCTTCGGCAATAACAGAAGCATAAGCCTGATTTACAAAATTCTTAAGTTGATCTGCCTCTACTTTTAAAACTTTGCTTGCACCGTATTTTCCAAGTTCATTCAGTTCGCTATCTGCAACATTACCAATAGATATAGCACTTAGGCTAGTACCTTGTTGGTCGGCAATGGCTTTGGCATAAGATACCGCTTCGAATACTGATTTTTTGAACTTTCCTTCAACTTGTTCTACATATACTAATACTGACATATTAATCTATTTGAAATCCCAACGGGATGTTTTTCTAATTTAATTTTTTAAACGATTAGGGCTTGCTTAAGGATGATTAGATCACTTTAGCTTCGGTATGTAATAAGCCGATAAGTTCTTCCGCACTTTCAGCAGGAATTAACTTCACCGAACCACGTGGCGCAGGAGTTTCAAACTTGCTGATTTTGCTAAGTTCTGGAACCTCTACAGCTTCTATGGTTTGTAATGGCTTTGTACGTGCAGACATAATTCCTCTCATGTTAGGGATTTTTGCTTCTGCGGTACCTTCGGCACAACTTGCTACAAATTTACCACTTACAGTAACTACTTCTTTACCACCCTCAATTTCACGCTCAATAGTCGCATTAGAACCGTCGTAATCTAATTTCTTAATGATAGAGATAGAAGGAATATCCAAGAACTCTCCAATCATTGCAGCTACTTGAGAACCATTGTAATCAATAGACTCTCTGCCACATAAAATCATATCAAACTCGTTAGATTTAGCATATTCGGCAATTTGTTTGGCTACAAAATAAGCATCTCTAGGAATTGCATTTATTCTTACGGCATCGTCAGCACCAATCGCTAGGGCTTTTCTGATGGTTGGTTCGGTGGCGGCTTCGCCAACATTTACTACGGTTACAGTTCCCTTGCCACCTTCGCAAAGCTCAATAGCTCTAGAAAGCGCAATCTCATCATATGGATTAACGATGTATTGTACACCTGCAGTATTGAATTGGGTATTGTCACCCGTAAAGGTTATTTTTGTGGTCGTGTCTGGAACGTTACTGATACAAACTAGAATTTTCATATTTATATATTTGATTAAGGTAAAATTCAGCTATGTCAATTAAATTATTGCACTGGTTGATATGTTATATATTTGCCAACAAAGTTAAGAACCCAAAGTTTCTAGTTTTGTTTGTGCAATTTAAGGAATGTAATCCTTAAATGTATTTTTGCAAATCTAATTAAAAAAGCAAGGAATTAAAATGCAAAACCAACGATTAGCCAAGTTATTCGATTTTTTATCAGCCGATCCAAATGACAGTTTCATACTCTATGCCATTGCAACAGAGTACAATGTGCAAAACGATACAGAAAATGCACTTAAATATTACCTAGAGTTAACACAAAAGCATCCCGATTATGTGGGCACTTATTACCACTTGGGCAAACTCTATGAGAAGTTAGGAAATAAGGAAAAAGCCATTGAAGTTTATCAAACTGGCATGCAAGCGGCGAGACAAAAGAGAGACATGCATGCGCTGTCTGAATTGCAGGGTGCCTATAACACTGCTGCTGGTTTAGATTACGAGGACGACTAAGTAATTCAACAAATCACTAGCTAAGCAAGTTAATGGCCAAAAGACAGCTTCTTTTCATTAGAAATGTGTTCTTTTTTACCTTCACCGCTTTTGGTGGGGCACAGGCACATCTTTCCTTATTGTTGCGCTACTTTGTGAACAATATTAATTTTGTGAGCGAAGAAGAGCTGTTGGAACTGAATGCCTTGGCGCAAGTTTTGCCAGGACCTGCGTCAACCCAAACCTTGGTTGGTATTGCCTATAAGGTTGGTGGGCTCAAATTAGCCATTGTCACTTTCTTGATTTGGATTTTACCATCGGCAGCAATCATGACATTGGCCGCAATTTGGTATGGCTTATTGGATCAAAAAAACAAATTAGCCGAAACATTAGAATATATACATCCTATTGCCTTGGGTGTGGTAGCCTACGGAGCTTTCCAATTGGGAAGAAAAGTATTGACCACTCAAGTATCCATATTTTTAGCGGTAGGAGCGTTGGTGGGCACTTTGGTACTGCGGGAGGCCTATGTATTTCCTTTAGCCATCTTAATTGGTGGAATGGTATCCTCAGCGATTGGTACGCCTACCGAAGAAACGGAATTGAGGGTAAGGTTGTTTGCTAATATCAACCCGAAAAAGCTGGGTTATTTTATTGGCGTACTTCTTTTTATGGCCATGTTGGGTGCTATCATCAATAGAACATCGCCTTTCAGTTTGCCCATCAGGTTGTTTGAGAATTTTTACCGTAACGGTATTTTCATTTTTGGCGGTGGACAGGTTTTGGTACCGATGATGTTTACCGAGTTTGTGCAAATGAAACATTACCTCAGCCAAACCGATTTTCTTTCTGGTTTTGCCTTTCAACAGATATTGCCAGGGCCAACATTTTCTTTTACAAGTTACATTGGTGCCTTGGGTATGAAACACGGTGGATACGGCATACTTGGCCAGGCAACAGGTGGTTTATTGGCGGTATTGGGTATTAATTTACCAGGCTTGATTTTGGTGCTTTTTATTGTACCGTTTTGGAATGATTTGAAAAAAATCTCCAGAATTAAACACTCCCTTTCGGGAATTAATGCGGTAAGTGTAGGTTTTATTATTGCCGCTTTTGTGATGTTAATAGCACCAGTAGGATTAAATTGGCTATTTTTGGGTATTGTACTGGCTACATTTTTATTGTTGAATTTCACCAAAATTAGTCCAGCATTAATTATTGTTGCTGGTTTGTTTTTGGGGTATATCATTTAATTTACGATGAATAAGTTTGTAAGAGAAGAAGTTAGTTTTTTAAAAGGCGCAAGAACACGTTGGCAGGAATTAAAATATGTTCTAGGCATTATTTTCCAGTTTTATAAAGGATTTAGAAAACTCCATTTTGTAGGGCCTTGTGTAACCGTTTTTGGTTCGGCCCGATTTAAAGAAGACCATCCTTATTACGAAATGGCTCGCAAAGTATCTGCCGAAATTTCGAAATTAGGTTTTACAATCATGACGGGTGGTGGACCTGGCATTATGGAAGCGGCCAATAGAGGTGCAAAAGATGCTGGTGGCTTGTCGGTAGGTTGTAACATTGTATTGCCACACGAGCAGCATGAAAACCCATACTTAGATACTTCAGTAAATATTGAATATTTCTTTGTGAGGAAAGAGCTTTTAAGAAAGTATTCTTATGCTTTTGTGGTGCTGCCCGGTGGTTTTGGTACGTTAGATGAGTTTTTCGAAACCTTAACACTTATCCAAACAGGCAAGGTTGAGAAGTTTCCAATCGTGATTATGGGCAAGGATTTTCATCATGAGATTTATCTGCATATTGAGCGAATGATGACCGAGAAAACCATTAGTCCAGAAGATATGGATTTACTGTTGTTTACAGATGACGTAGAAGAGGTGGTAAGTCACATCAGAAAATATAGAGAAACTGCACCGATATTTAAATTACAATCACCTAAAAAAGCTTGGTGGATTTTTGGAGAGGAAAAACCAGATGCAAAAGCAAGTTAATTTTTAAGACTTAGGAAGTTTCTAAAACTTCGTAAGTCTGGTATGAACCTGACAATATATTGAGGGCTAAATAAAAAAGGTTTATGAAATGTTTCATAAGCCCTTTTTATTTTTAATATCTTAAAACGGCGGGTCGTCATCAGGCATATCATTCATACTTGATGGTCTGATGATGATATTTCCAGGAGGTCTATCAAAATTTTCTGAAGGCATCATGTTGTTGTCACTTCCAGCAGAGAAACTAGAAGGAGGGAGGAAGCTATCTTCCAAATCGGCAAACTTAACGTATTTACCAATAAATCTCAGCGGTACAATACCCGTTTCACCGTGACGGTTTTTACCAATAATTACCTCACCTACACCCGCATTCGAACGTCCACTTTCGTCTTCCATAATACCGTAATACTCTGGACGATAAAGGAAGAGTACCATATCCGCATCCTGCTCAATGGAACCAGATTCACGTAAATCGGATAACATTGGACGCTTACCATTTTGACCTGGTCTACTTTCTACCGCACGACTTAACTGAGAAAGTGCAATTACGGAAACATCTAATTCTTTTGCTACCGATTTCAAGGCACGGGAAATACTACCAATTTCCTGCTCACGGTTACCACCACCTTCGCCTTTACCATGCATTAACTGCAAGTAATCGACAATTACCATTTGTATGTCGTACTGTGATTTTAGCCTACGGCATTTAGCCCTAAACTCAAAGATGTTCAAGGCAGGCGTATCATCAATTAAAAGTGGCGCTTCTGAAAGTCGGCCAATTTTACTGTGTAATTGTTGCCATTCCCATTCCGCCAAGTTACCTTTTCTGATTTTTTCCTGCTCAATTTCAGCTTCACCAGAAATTAGACGATTTACCAACTGAACCGATGACATCTCCAAAGAGAATACCACGACTGGTTTTTGAAAATCTACCGCGGCATTACGAGCACAACTTAGTACGAATGCCGTTTTACCCATCGCCGGACGGGCAGCAATAATTACCAAATCCGATTTCTGCCATCCACCAGTTACCCTGTCCAAATCTGTAAATCCAGAAGGTACACCCGTTAAACCATCAGTTTTAGTCCTCAATTCCTCCAAAGAAGCCAATGATTGCTTGATAATCGCATCCATTTTTTGCGTATCTCTACGTAAGTTGTTTTGGGCAATATCAAACAGGTTTTTTTCGGCCATATCTAATAGGTCGAAAATATCGGTAGTATCCTCGTAAGCATTTTTGATAATCTCCGTAGAAATTCTAATCAGCTCACGTTGAATATATTTTTGAGAGATAATACGAGCGTGAAACTCGATATTTGCCGCCGACGATACGCGGTTGGTCAAATAAGTTACATAATAAGCACCCCCAATCATTTCTAAACTACCGTTGGTACGCAACTCGGTAGTTACGGTTAAAATATCAACTGGTTTAGATTTTTGGAAAAGCGTTTGTATCGCTTCGAAAACTCTTTTGTGTCTTTCGTCGTAAAAAAGTTCTGGCTTAAGTACGTCAATAACGGCAGATAAGGCATCTTTTTCCAGCATTAAAGCTCCCAATACCGCCTCTTCCAAATCGGTAGCCTGTGGCTGTATTTTGTCTACTGTACTGATGGTATTGGCTAGTCTGCTTTTTCTGGCTGAAAATGAATATTTGCCTTGTCCCTTTTGTTCGTTATCCATGCTCATGGAGCAAAAGTAACTAAAATAAGACCGTTTTGTCGGAAGAAGTTTTAAGTCGGTTGTCAACAACTTGAATGCTAATCTGATGATTTTTTTGACTATATTATAAAGATAGCGCAGTTGTAAACAATTTTATGTGGATAAGCTTGTATTGAGCTTTTAATAATTACTTTTGCACAATAATTAATAGGCATGGATAATTTTAGAAGACCGCAAAGGATTAAAGAGAATAACGAATTTGTTTTTGGTATTAGAGCTGTGATAGAAGCTATTAAAGCAGGCCGTGATATCGAAACGATTTACGTTCAAAGAGGTCTGTCGGGCGAGTTGTTTCTAGAATTGAAAGCCTTATTATCGGGTTCTTTAATCCCAATGAGTGTAGTTCCGATAGAGAAGTTAAATAGGATGACTCAAAAGAACCACCAAGGAGTGATTGCCGTAATTTCTCCGATTACCTATCAGAATATCGAGGATATTATCCCTGCTATTTACGAAAAAGGGGAGACCCCGTTAATTTTGGTGTTGGATAGTGTGACTGATGTTAGAAATATGGGTGCTATTGCTCGTACTGCTGCTTGTGTGGGGGTGCATGCCATTGTAGTTCCTTTAAAAAATGCTGCACAAATTAATGCTGATGCCATTAAAACTTCTGCGGGAGCATTGTTCTCTATCCCCGTTTGTAGGCATGCAAATTTGCATAAGGTTTGCTTGTTTTTACAAGACAGCGGTTTGCAGGTAGTGTCTTGTACAGAAAAAACTGATGATTTGATTTACACCCCTGATTATACTATGCCTACCGCTATTGTGATGGGTTCCGAAGATGAGGGTATTTCTAATGATTTACTAAGAGTGGCGAACCATTTGGCTAAAATTCCAATGGCTGGTAAAATCGAATCTTTAAATGTTTCGGTTGCTGCTGGGGTAATTTTATATGAAGCAGTAAGACAACGTGTGACGGTTAGATAAACTTCCCGCCAAACTTTGCTTTTACATCAGCTACAATATTTTTGACGTTTTGCTCTTCTGCTCGTTTACAGATTAATAGGGTATTGTTTTCCTCTACCACAATATAATCGTGCATTCCTTGTAAAATGACTAATTTTTCTTTCGGCACGTTTACCATACAGTTAGAAGAATCATACATCATCACTTGTTCTGATGGGATTACGGCATTGCCTACATAATCTTTTTCGGCCATTTCGTAAATAGAGGCCCATGTTCCCAAATCAGACCATCCAAAGTCTGAAGGTAATACAAAAACATTTTCTGCTTTTTCCATGATGCCAAAATCAATGGAGATATTGGTGCAAAGTTGGTAAGCATTGGCAATGAAAGCCTTTTCGCTATCCGTATTGTATACCGTTCTGCCACCAGTGAAAATCTCGTGCATATCTGGCAAATGTCTCTGTAATGCTCTGTTAATCGCATTTGCAGACCATATGAAAATACCAGCGTTCCAAAGGAAATCACCGCTTTGCAGAAATGATTTAGCGAGCTCCATGTTTGGCTTTTCGGTAAAGGTTTTTACCTTATGAACTTCATTATTATCAACTAAAACCTCGTCTGTATATTGGATGTAACCATAACCTGTATCGGGTCTGTTTGGTTTAATTCCTAAAGTGATTAAGCAATCAGTTTGCGCAGCCACTTCCATCGATGTTTCAATGGCATTAACAAAAGCAGCCAGGTTACCAATAGTGTGGTCAGATGGGGCAACTACAATAACAGCCTCAGGATTGATTTCCGAAATTTTTGCAGAACCATAGGCAATACAAGGAGCGGTGTTACGCATTAACGGCTCCGCTAAAATCTGGTTTTCACCCAATTGTGGCAATTGCTCTTTAATCAGGTCTACATAATTCTCGTTAGTAACGATAAAGATGTTTTCAGGTAAACAGATTTGTAAAAAACGTTCGTAAGTACTTTGTATAAGTGTCTTACCAATACCAAAAAAATCGATAAACTGCTTCGGAAATTCTGTGCGGCTAACTGGCCAAAAGCGGCTTCCTACACCACCAGCCATAATTAATGCATACCTGTTTTTGTTCATGCTAAAGGCAAATATATGTTTTTATACGATACCTTCTTGCAAAAGATCGTGTAAATGAACTAAACCAAAATAATGACCTTCTTTGGTCACCAAAATTTGGGTGATGTTGTTTTTCTTAATAATTTCTAACGCTAGTAAGGCCAATTCTTCACTATCAATTTTTTTCGGATTAGTGTTCATTAGGTCGCTAGCTTTGATATTTTCAAGGTTAGTATGTTTTTCAAGCATCCTTCTGATGTCTCCATCGGTAATTACACCTAGGATCTCATCACCTTCAGTAACAACAACGGCTCCTAAACGGTTTTTGCTAATTTGAATAATGATATCCTTTACTGGTGCATTTGCAGATATTGATGGTTTTTCATTTTTAGCAGCAATATCGCCAGCCTTTAAGTACAATCTTTTACCTAATGAGCCTCCTGGATGGTATTTAGCAAAATCTGTAGATTGAAAATTTCTAGCCTGTAGTAAACAAATGGCTAAAGCATCGCCCATGGCAAGTTGTGCTGTTGTACTGGTAGTAGGTGCTAAATTGTGCGGACAGGCCTCTTTTTCTACGGTCGTATTCAAAATTAAGTCAGCCTGTTTGGCTAAATCAGAGTTGATATTTCCCAGTATGCCTACTAGCTTATTTCCCGATAGCTTTAAAAGAGGGGCTAACAATTTAATTTCTGGAGTATTGCCACTTTTGGACAAACAAAGGACCACATCATCTTTTTGAATCATACCGAGGTCGCCATGTACCGCATCTGCAGCATGCATGAAAACAGCCGGCGTTCCAGTGGAGTTAAAGGTGGCCACAATTTTTTGCGCAATGATGGCGCTTTTACCAATTCCAGTGACAACCACACGTCCTCGACTATTCAAAATAGTGTTAACCGTCTCCACAAAATCATCGTCGACATAGTTAATAAGCCCCAATATGGCTTCAGATTCCAGCTTCAGCGTAGATGTAGCCGAATCAATTATAGATTTTTTACTTTCCAAAGAGAATTTATTAGTAAATTAATACTTTAATTAATGCAAAATTATGTTATTTTGAACAATAATAGCACACAATATTCAGCACAGGAAATGGACGTCAAGAAGTCTTTATTTGATAACCTTCAAACATTCTTCGGTTTCGATAATTTTAAAGGCGATCAAGAATCGATTATCACCAATATATTAGAGGGAAAAAATACATTTGTAATTATGCCAACGGGTGGGGGAAAGTCCATCTGTTATCAGTTGCCAGCTTTAATGAGCGAAGGAACTGCCATTGTAATTTCGCCACTCATCGCCTTAATGAAAAATCAAGTAGACCAAATTAGGGCATTTGGAGGCAACGATAGCATAGCGCATTTTTTAAACTCGTCACTCACAAAATCGGAAATCGCACAGGTGAAAACCGATTTGTTAAACGGCCATACCAAATTGTTGTATGTTGCCCCCGAGTCTTTAGCCAAGCAAGAGAACGTCGAATTTTTAAGATTATTGAAAATTTCGTTCGTTGCCGTAGATGAGGCGCATTGTATTTCTGAATGGGGTCATGATTTTAGGCCTGAGTATCGGAAAATCAGACAGGTAATCGCAGGATTAGGTGAAAATATTCCAATTATTGCCTTAACTGCTACCGCAACACCTAAAGTACAGCAAGATATCATTAAAAACTTGGGAATGACTGACGCCACTTTATACAAGTCGTCATTTAACAGACCAAACCTTTTCTATGAAATCCGCCCTAAGAAAAACATCAATAAGGAAATCATTAAATATGTAAAATATAACCCAGGTAAATCTGGAATTATTTACTGTTTAAGCCGTAAAAAGGTAGAAGAAGTAGCCGAAAACCTAAATATCAATGGAATTAAAGCCTTGCCTTACCACGCTGGATTAGAGCCAAAAGTAAGGGCTGACACGCAAGATAAATTCTTGATGGAAGATGTAGAGGTCATTGTTGCCACTATTGCCTTCGGGATGGGGATTGATAAACCAGACGTAAGATTTGTAATTCACCACGACGTGCCTAAGAGCATGGAAGGATATTACCAGGAAACGGGACGAGCTGGCCGAGACGGTGGCGAAGGAGTTTGTATTGCCTTTTATTCGCAGAAGGATGTGGAAAAGCTGGCGAAATTCATGAAGGACAAACCTGTTTCTGAACGTGAAATTGGTACTCAAATTTTGAAAGAGGTGATAGATTATGCCGAGTCTTCTGTTTGTAGAAGAAAGCAAATCCTACACTATTTCGGAGAGAATTTCAACGAAACTGGCTGTAACTGCATGTGCGACAACTGTAAAAAGCCAAAACAACAGTTTGACGCAGAAGAAAAACTACTTACACTACTTAAATTGGTGGAAAGTAGTGGCGAGAAATTTGATGATGCCCATTTAATCAACGTTTTTATGGGCTACGAAACCGCCCAAACCATTGCGTACGAACAAAGTAAATTGCCGGAGTTTGGTTCGGGCAAGGCAGATGGTGAGAATTTATGGAAATCATTGTTGAGGCAAACGGTTTTAAATAACTTTTTGGCCAAGGATATTGATAACTATGGTCTATTAAAGCTTACTAAAATAGGTCGTGAGTTTATAGAAAATCCTTATAGCCTTAAATTTATTTTAAATGAAATAGTGGATACCGCAGGAGATGACGATGAGGATGAAGCAAAACAAGCTACTGCTGCTTTAGATACACAGTTGCTACAGCTATTAAAGGACTTGCGCAAGAAAATTGCCAAGCAGAAAAATGTCCCGCCATTTGTCGTTTTCCAAGATCCTTCATTGGAGGAAATGTGTACCCATTATCCAATTACCAGCGATGAGTTGAAACAGATTTCGGGTGTGGGTAATGGAAAGGCACTTAAATTTGGAGCGCCATTTATTGAGTTGATTAAGAAGTACGTAGAAGACAACGATATTGACCGACCTGTAGATTTAGTGATTAAAACCCAGGCCAATAAATCGGCTTTAAAAGTTTCTATTATTCAAAATATCGATAGACAAATTAGCTTAGAGGATATTGCCCGTTCAAAAGGGATTACCTATGCTGATATCATCAAAGAAGTAGAAGCGATTGTTAATTCAGGCACTAAACTTAATTTAACCTATTACATCGATGAAATGATAGATGAAGATAGGCAGGATGAGGTTTTTGACTATTTCCAATCAGCAGATACCGATTCAATAGATTTAGCATTAAGAGATTTGGGTGAAACCGACTACACCAGAGAAGAAATCCAGCTGATGCGCATTAAATTCATGAGTGAATTGGGGAATTAATTAGTGAAGTGAATATTATTACTTTTTAAGAAAGTCTAAATACTCATATCTAACTACTGAATACTATAACTAAAAATGATAAACTACTTAGATAAATTAAAACATACAGATAGTAACAATTTCTTTTTAATGGCTGGTCCATGCGCTATTGAGGGCGAAGAAATTGCTTTACGAATTGCAGAGAAAATAGTCACCATTACCGATAAGTTAAGCATCCCTTATATCTTCAAAGGGTCTTACCGAAAAGCAAACAGAAGTAAAGGCAGTTCTTTTACAGGAATAGGAGACGAAAAAGCACTAAAAATATTAGAAAAAGTAGGTAAGGAATTTGGTGTACCTACCGTTACCGACATCCATGAAAGTGATGAGGCGGCAATGGCGGCAGCTTATGTTGATGTGCTTCAAATCCCAGCTTTTCTTTGCCGTCAAACAGACTTATTACTGGCTGCAGCGGCTACTGGAAAAGTAGTGAACGTAAAGAAAGGACAATTTCTTTCTGCGGGTTCAATGAAATTTGCCGTAGAGAAAATCCAAGAAGCAGGAAACCAGAAAGTAATTTTAACCGACAGGGGAAATACTTTTGGTTATCAAGATTTAATTGTTGACTACAGGGGTTTGCCCGAAATGCAAGGTTTCGGCGTACCTGTAGTGATGGATTGTACGCATTCATTACAACAACCCAACCAAAGTAGTGGCGTTACTGGCGGTAAACCAGAACTGATTACCACCATTGCTAAAGCTGCCATTGCAGTTGGCGCTGATGGTTTGTTTATTGAAACACATCCCGACCCAGCAAATGCAAAATCTGATGGTGCCAACATGCTTAATTTGGCATTATTAGAAGATTTACTGGTAAAACTGATTAAGATTAGACAAGCTATTTTATAAGCATTTTCTGTTATTCCGATGCAAGAGGAATCTCTTATAAAGATTTAGGAGATTCTTCGCCAAGCTCAGAATGATAGAAATAATTATATTTTAACCACTAAAAACTCTGTTCTTCTGTTTTTCTGTTTTCCTTCTTCTGTAGTGTTATCAAAAGCAGGTTTTTCTTCGCCATAGCCTTTGTAAGTAAGTTGCTTTTTGTCAATCCCTTTTGCAACCAAATAATCATACACTGCTTTCGCCCTGTTTTCTGAAAGTTTCTGATTGGTCTTTACCTCACCAACATTATCGGTATGGCCTTGTATTTCTATCACCATACTCGTGTTACTTTTAAGTATCTCTGCAAGTAAGTTCAGCTCCACCATCGAAGTCGGCAAGAGTTCGTATTTATTGGTATCAAAAAAGATGTTATTTAGCAACACTTTACTGCCCACGCTAATTTTATCCAACAAAATCTCTACTTCGTAAGGTTTGTTGGCGTCTGTTGGCTTAATATCGTAATGGTTTGAATATAGCAGGTAGCCATCAGCCAAGATATTAAAAGAATATTGCTCATTGGCAGGCATTACCGCCATGAAATCGCCCGTACTTTTATCCGTATATTCATTGTAGGCAGCTTCCTTGGTTCTTAAATTGATGATTAAAATAGAAGCTTCCAAGGTTTCTTTGGTTTCCCTATCCCTAATAATTCCCTTCACATAAGTTACAGGATTGGGTTTTAGATTTTCGGGTAGTTTAAAACGATAAATATCTACATCCCCGAAACCGCCATTTAAATTGGAAGAAAATAAGCCTTCTTTTCCATCAGCACTGACTACGAAACCGAATTCGTCATTAAATGTATTGATAGGATAGCCCAGGTTGACAGGTTTAGAAAATGTACCATCTGCCTGTAGTTTACTATAGAAAATATCCTTTTGTCCGAAACCTGGCCAGCCATCCGAAGAAAAATATAATGTTTTACCATCTGGATGGATAAAAGGAGTGGCCTCGTCATAAGGCGTATTAATGTTCGGGCCCAAATTGGTAGGTGTAGTCCATTGACCTTCTTCGTTCATCACAGACTTCCAAATGTCGTAGCCTCCAAAACCACCGTTTCTATTGCTCAGAAAATATAAAGTACTGCCGTCTGCACTGATGGAAGGTTGTGATTCCCATTCAGGCGTGTTAATAGTTGGTCCTAAATTAACTGGTGCACTCCAGTCATTACCTTCGCGGCGACAAACGTATAAATCACAACGTCCTGCACCATCAGGTCGGTTGCAGCTGGTGAAAAACAAATACCTGCCATCAGGCGATATGGATTGAGCTCCCTCGTTAAAATTAGGGGTGTTGATATTCTCACTTAAGGATACCGCCTTTTGCCACTCGCCGTTTTTCTTTACGGAAGTATAAAAATCTTCATTCCCATTAATGTTTCTGGTAAAGATAATCTGCTGCCCGTCAGCGGTAAGGGCAGGAAAATAATCACGATGTTCGCTGTTCACGTAAAAACCCATATTGAAAGGCTCATAAGGCACGGGCTTTTTAATGGCTTCCATGGAGAAATTACAATCGATGATATATTTTTGGGCTTTGTCTTTGAATTTTTGGTCTGCATTGACAGCATGTGCTAAAAAAAGTTCAAAATTTTGCTTTGCCTCTTTATAGTCACCCGTTTGCAGTTCTGTTTCCCCTAAGTTGAAATAAACGTTGGCATTTTCTACAGCAGCCGATTTCACTGCTAATCGATAGTTTTCCTTGGCTTTTTGAATGTTCCTGAGTCGTTTATAGATATCGCCAAGCTGTAAATAGGCACGCTGAAACTTGGGATCTGCTTTTACAGCATCATTTAAATATTTGATTGCTTCATCAAAAACGTTTTGTCTTACATACTGTTGGGCATCTTCAAAGCTGGTTTGCGCTTTTTTAATGGTAGATTGACCGTATACAAATTGGCTTAAACAAAGAAATATCAAAAGGAACTTGCGCATATCACATGATTTTAACTCGAAAGACTAAGTGCTATTTAAATTTCACTCAAAATAATCGTTAGTAACGAGGAAATTGCTTCGTCGTACCTTCTCGCAAAGACGTGAATAGAATCGTCACTGCGAGGAACGAGGCAGTCTCTACGTTGACTGTATCATTAATCTTTTATTTTAAACAGTTTCTAAAGCCAAACGAAATTCAGCTAAGCAAGTTAGCAACAATAAAACAAATTAGCAATGTAACAAGCTAAGGGATATTCAAGAATTTGTGCGTTTGCAGCGAAATTTCCCACTTAGGATTGGCCATCACATAATCCACAATCAGCGGAGTTACTGTTTTGGCCTTCGACCATTCTGGTTGTAAATATAGCTTGCAGTTTGGACCCACCATTTCAGCATATTTCTCTGCCCATTCAAAATCGCTTTTGTTGAACACGATTACCTTTAGCTCATTCGCAAAAGGAGTGATATCAGGTCTGGGCGCTTTAAATTTCTTAGGAGATAAACAAATCCAGTCCCATGAACCCGAAAGAGGATAAGCACCTGAAGTTTCAATAAAGGTTAAAATGCCTTGGTTCTGAAGCTTTTTGGTCAAATAATCTAAATTATAAATCAAAGGCTCACCGCCAGTTACCACCACGGCTTTTCCTGGGAAAGTAGCTGCTTTAGCTGCAATATCATCAGCGGTAGTCAATGGATGAAGTTCTGCATCCCAGCTTTCTTTCACATCACACCAATGGCAACCCACGTCGCAACCTCCCAAACGGATAAAATAAGCCGCTTTGCCTGTGTTGAAACCTTCGCCCTGTATGGTGTAAAATTCTTCCATTAAAGGAAGTAACGTGCCGTCTTCTGGTATTTGATGTGCCATAATTTAAGGGCACAAAGGTAAATAATTATGCCATAAATATCATAAGTTCTGTATCTTGCTAAAGTAATTTTAATTGAACATGAAAAAGTTATTCTTTCCATTTGTTTTAGCCTGTAGTCTTTTTTTAGCTTCTTGCTTTGATGTGCAAGAAACTTACACCTTAAAAACGGATGGCTCTTATGAGGCTAAATACGATATGGACATGGGTGGCTTGATGAAAATGGCCTCGTCATTTACGCCAGATTCGGTTAAACAATCGGATAAAGCTAAAGGCGAAGTCAAAGACACTACTTTTAATTTGGGAAGTGCCATGCCCGATAGCATTAGAAAAAAATTCAATGCACAGGAATTAGGCTTACTTCAACAAACGGACATGGACATGAAAATGGATATGCCAAACAATATCATGAAGATTTCTGTAGCCAACAAGGGTAAATCATTGGATGAGATGAACTACTTTTTCAAAAACTTTGGAAGATTGATGAAGCGGGCAGATATTGACAGAAAAATTGGGAATAAGAATTTTCAATCGGATGATACGGATAGAGGAGATAGTAAGTCGCCATTTGAGAATAACGAATTCGATTATAAAGTTACCGCAACTTCTTTCGAAAGGAAAACTAAAGCAGATTATTTAAACGCGGAGGGTGAAGGTGAACAACTTAAAGCTTCCTTAAAAATGTTTAAAGCAATGGGCCTTAAACTAACCAATACCATCATCATTAATTTACCTAGACCTGCCAAAAGTGTAAACGACCCCAAGGCAGTACTTTCTGCGGATAAGAAGCAGGTGAAATTGAGCATGGATATGTTCGAAAACTTAGAAAACCCGAAGGAACTACATCTATTGGTTAATTATTAAGATTGATGAAGTGGCATAAGCTTGACATGGATATTCCCAAGGAGGATTTTGTGACGCTCATCAAGCTGGAAGGAAAGAAAATATGTTTGGTAAAACACGAAAATAACCTTTACGCGGTGCAAAACACTTGTCCTCACGCAGGTGGAATATTAAGCGGGGGTTGGTGTAAAAATGGTCATATCATTTGCCCCATACATCGTTATGAATATAGTTTGCAAACGGGCAGGGGAGCCACAGGTCAAGGAGATTACATTGATGTATATCCCGTTGAAGCAAGAGCAGATGGTGTTTATATTGGTTTGAAAGAGAGTTTTTGGAAACGTCTTTTTAGTTAAAATGAACCACCTCAGACACCTAAGAACACTTAAGTTGCAAGTTGCCTTAAAAAGAAAAGACCTATTAGGCTAAAACCATTAAGAAGTTAAGATAATTAAGGCACTAGTCGAAAATGTTAAAAGACTTAATGTTCCTTAACCCCTTAATGTTTAAAAATTAAAATGTATTTAAATCAAAAAAAAGAACCACCTCAGACACCTAAGAACATTTAAGTTGTAAGTACTTTAAAAAGAAAATCTCTATTGTTAAAAACCATTAAGAAACTAAGATAATTAAGACTGTTTGTCTATAAAAACTTAATGTTTCTTAACTCCTTAATGTTTAAAATCTAAAATGGTGGTTTAAATTATTAGTATATCTCTTTCCTCGCCGAAGCCAATGTATTCTTTAACAAGCCAACAATAGTCATTAAACCTACACCACCTGGAACTGGCGTAATATAAGAAGACTTAGGCGCTACATTTTCAAAATCTACATCACCATACAGTTTGTAGCCCGATTTAGTTTCCGTAGAAGTTTCTCTGTTGATCCCCACATCAATCACGATAGCACCAGGCTTCACCATATCTGCAGTGATGAAATTCTTTTTACCAATAGCCGCAATAATGATATCAGCTTGTAAAACTTGCTCTTTTAAATCTTTGGTTTTACTGTGGGTTAAGGTGACGGTACAGTTTCCTGGATTAGCATTACGAGCCATTAAAACACTCATTGGGCTGCCTACAATATTACTACGACCAACCACCACGCAGTGCATGCCAGTAGTATCAATATCGTAAGCTTGCAACATCAACAAAATACCATAAGGTGTAGCAGGAATGTAGCAAGGTAAATTACGCATCATTCTACCCAAGTTAATAGGGTGGAAGCCATCAACATCTTTTTTAGGGTCAATCGCTTCGGTAACCTTTTCTGGGTCAATATGCTTAGGCAACGGTAACTGGACAATTAATCCATCAACGTCAGCATCAGCATTTATTTCTCTAACCTTCTCCAGCAATTCAGCTTCAGTTACGGTACTATCATAACGGTATAAAGAAGACTTAAAGCCAACCTTTTCGCAGTTCTTCATCTTGCTAGCTACATAAGTTTCGCTACCACCATCGTTACCCACTAAAATGGCAACCAAATGAGGTTTTCTACCTGTTTCGCTTAAAAATTGAGCTGCTTCTTCCGCTATCTGTACTTTAACTTTTTCTGATACGTATTTTCCGTCTAATAATTGCATTGGATATAAGTTATGAGTTACAAGTTGTGAGTTATAGGTTTTGAGACTGCACTCGTAACCTGTAACTCGCAACTCAAAACAAATTAGTCTAATTTTAACACTGCCATGAAAGCACTTTGAGGTATTTCAACGTTACCTACTTGGCGCATACGTTTTTTACCTTTTTTCTGCTTTTCTAATAGCTTACGCTTACGCGAGATATCACCACCGTAACATTTTGCCGTCACGTCTTTACGTAAAGCACTAATGGTTTCGCGGGCAATTACTTTGGCTCCAATAGAAGCTTGTATTTTAATTTCAAACTGTTGACGAGGTAAAAGCTCTTTCAACTTCTCACAAATCTTTTTACCAAAATCGTAAGCATTAGAACGGTGAAT
The DNA here is from genome assembly GCF_016429065.1 of Pedobacter sp. ASV17. GTDB lineage: Bacteria > Bacteroidota > Bacteroidia > Sphingobacteriales > Sphingobacteriaceae > Pedobacter. The sequence continues at coordinate 8,496 of NZ_JAELTX010000017.1, read as the reverse complement.
CAATGATGACAAAGCATCTACTGGTTCTTCATTCAAAAGCATATCCAATCTAACCAAGTCAGATTTACGGTAACCAATAGGGTGGTAGTCAAACGAAGCATAACCTTTAGAAATCGTTTTCAATTTATCATAGAAATCAAATACAATTTCACCCATTGGCATTTCAAAAATCAACTCAACCCTGTCAGCGGTTAAGTATGACTGGTTAACGATAATACCACGTTTTTGGATACACAAACTTAAAACAGGTCCAACAAACTCGGCTTTGGTAATAATGTTCGCTTTAATGAAAGGCTCTTCAACATAATCCAGTTTACTTGGGTCAGGCAAGTCAGAAGGGTTATTGACCACAAACACATCACCTTTGGTACCATAAGCGTTGTACGATACGTTGGGTACAGTAGTAATTACCGTCATGTCAAATTCACGTTCCAAACGCTCTTGGATAATCTCCATGTGCAGCATTCCCAAGAAACCGCAACGGAAACCAAAACCCAAAGCTGCCGAACTTTCTGGTTCAAATACGATAGAAGCATCATTCAGCTGCAACTTGTGCATCGCCTCTCTCAACTCTTCGTAATCCTCGGTGTCTACAGGATAAATACCCGCAAATACCATTGGTTTTACCTCTTCAAAACCTTGTATACCTTCTGTAGAACCATTTTCTACGGTAGTAATGGTATCACCAACTTTTACCTCACGGGCTTCCTTAATTCCAGAAATGATATAGCCTACGTCACCAGTTTTCACCGAGTTACGAGGAGCCATGTCCAGTTTCAAAATACCCACTTCGTCGGCAATGTATTGTCTTTCTGTATTGATAAACCTTACTTTATCGCCTTTTTTGATTTCTCCGTTTACCACTTTGTAGTAGGCAATAATCCCTCTAAAAGAGTTAAAAACGCTATCAAAAATTAAAGCTTGCAATGGTGCCTCAGGGTTACCTACAGGAGCAGGTACACGGTCAACAATTGCTTTTAAAATATCGGGAATTCCCATACCTGTTTTACCAGATGCAGGGATAATATCATCTCTATCACAGCCAATCAAATCAATAATTTGGTCTTTTACCTCCTCAGGCATGGCACCAGGTAAGTCCATTTTATTCAAGATTGGAATAATTTCTAAATCGTGCTCTAAAGCTAAATAAAGGTTAGAAATGGTTTGTGCTTGAATGCCTTGAGAAGCATCTACAATAAGCAATGCACCCTCACAAGCAGCGATAGAACGCGAAACCTCGTATGAAAAATCTACGTGTCCTGGCGTATCAATCAAGTTGAACACAAATTCCTGACCATCAAGTTTATAGTTCATCTGTATCGCGTGGCTTTTAATGGTAATGCCTCGCTCACGCTCCAAATCCATGTTGTCCAACAACTGCGCCTGTGCCTCACGCTGCGAAATCGTGTTGGTATATTCTAATAAACGGTCGGCCAAGGTACTCTTACCGTGGTCAATATGTGCAATTATGCAAAAATTACGTATATGCTTCATCTTTGTGCAAAGATAGCTTTTTTAAGCAAATTTTAACAGGCAATAATTGGGAGAAAAATGAGGCTTAGAAAAGGTAGTTTCGTGGTTCTTTTGTAGCGAAAGTCCCGCTTTCCATTACAATCTTTTTATCACTTCTGTCATCCTGAGCTTGTCGAAGGAGTTCTTCGTGGCAAATACGCTTCGACAAGCTCAGCGTGACATGCTATTAGTGGAAGCAATGATAAAAAGGATTTACATTTCAATCGGGTTTATATAGTAAATGAAGTGCTGTTATTATCCTTTCTTTTTGCCAGTTTGTTCGTCATTGCGAGGGACGAAGCAATCGTTAAGCGATAGTTTTTAAATATCAAGTAATAGTTGTACTCGCAATGACGACATTATTAAAGTTTTTACGTTGTCAGGCTAATGACCAACAGAAATTACTGCTTACTTTCATCCTCATTGGAATGTATTGTGCATATTTCTTCGTTCTTTAGGTAAAATATATCTTTGTTATATATCTACTTCGTATCATCTGATGGGCTTCATTTTTATTTTCTTCATTATAGCTATTGTTCGCAAGGCTAATAACATTATCGATAGCAAAGGTTATGTCATTGATTCTTCCACTAGGAGAGAGGATAAGTTAACCAATTATTTTCCATTTATATTTCATGTGGTAATGGCTTCGATTATTTTGTTGACCTTATTTTCGGTGAAAATACTAACTGAAGAGCGAATAAGCATTTTAATCGCAGATATTTCCTTTCAGTTTTCGGCAACACTATTAATGGTGGTAATTGGCCTTATCAGTCCGTTTACAGCACTTAGTGATGATGCCAGACTAAAGTTACTGTCGCTGAATGAAAAGGATAATGCTTTCTCACAATGGTTGGTTAAGGGGAAAAACTTTCAATTGGTCAAAATACTGACTTGTGTAATTGTGGTGAGCTATTTTATTTTAGCTAAACATTTACAATTCCCATCCTTAGATAATTCCCTATCATCGGGTGTAATGGTATTTCTGATTTTCTTTTATCTGTTAAATAACCTTATCCGTTTATTTCGTAATCCAAATCAATTTAAATGGGATAACATGGTAAGGCTATCCATGTTGTTCGGCTCAATTAAAACAGCTTTTTTCCTTTCCATTGGCACTGTAGTATTGGTTTTTATCCCTTCGGCTATAATGGGGTTAGATTTTATGAATCATATCAATCCGTTGGTTATTGCATTATTGGGCTATAATATCATTATGGCGTACAATGAATACAAAGTATTGAAGTTTTTGCGTTATCCAACTAACGACTAACAGAGATTACTGGCTTACTTTCATCCTAGAAAAAGGATAGCCATTGCAGCCTTTTCTTGGGTTCTTCCTATCGGCTGCTGCCGTTTGTTCAGCTTCTGCATCCGTTTTTGCTTTGTAAGCGGTAAGGCAAAATCCCCATTTCCATGGCTCCATGCCTTCAAAGGTCATGAAATCAATACGGGTATATTTGTTTTCGTCTGCTTTATGGCCAGTGCCATTTTTGGCAATCACATATTGATCGGCTACATTCCACTTAATGATGTGGTATTTGATATTTGGATGTTGTACCCATAGCGTATCATTAATCGAATACTTAATGCCGTAATCGTCAACAAAAGTACCTTTTACAAAACTAGGCGCATTGGTTTGAGCGATGGCAGTAGCACTTAAAAAAGCAAGAAAAATTACAGTTATAAAGGTGTTTATCACTTTCATTAGAAGTTGTCTATTTTAAACCTCGTAGGTTTTCAAAACCTACGAGGTTTTTTATCTCATTTATAATTTATTAAGTATTCCCTTTAAAACTGTTACTTTATTTAAATCGGTTTGCTCATAATTGAATTCATCGGCGTCTTTGTTACCCATTTTACCAATGGCATTTTGGAAAACCATTTTGCTGGCAAATTTATCTTTAGCAGTGGTATGAAAACATTTTGCTCCAGTAGTCTTTGCAATGTCCAGTAAGTTATCGCTATTTATCCCAGCACCAGGCATTATCTCAATCCTATCCTTAGCTTGCACAACTAATTGGGCAATTTCCCTCGCACCAATTTCTGCATTCGCTTTTCCACCAGAAGTTAAAATCCTTACAAAGCCCAAAGCAATGATGGTTTCTAAGCTTTCTTCCAGATTTTGGCTCATGTCAAAAGCCCTATGAAAGGCAACAGGCATAGGAGAGGCCATGGCTATTATTTGGCGACAACGGGTCTCGTCTATATTTCCGTTTTCATCTAGTATTCCTGTAACGACACCATGGCAACCTATTTTTTTGCAGAAAGATATATCTTCCAAAAGACATTCAAATTCCGCATCTGTATATAAAAAATCGCCACCTCTAGGACGTATCAATGGCCAAACTTCCAATTGGAGGTTTTCTACACACCATTTGATTTGACCATAGCTTGGGGTAGTGCCACCTTCGCCTAAATTAGTACACAATTCTATTCTATCAGCGCCACCTTTTTCTGCTACAATAGCCGATTCAATGGAGTTGGCACAGATTTCTAACACCGCCCCTAAATCGCCTGAAGGGGACTTCGCTGTTCTCCTGTTTATATTTTGCGTCATGTTATGAGTCGCGTTGGGGATTAGTAATGACTTTTCCCTTTAATAATCAAATCTTGCTTTTGGCTATCACATACCGCAAAAGTAAAACCCTTTTGAATAGCATACGCACCGTATTCGCCGCTTTTGCTCAATGCTAAAAATCCTACTTGTAGGTCTTTAGTGCTATTGGTTTTCTTTTTAATGATACGCATCACGGCTTCTTTACAAGCTTCTTCTGGTGGGTATCCTTGACGCATTAATTCAACTACTAAAAAAGAGCCCACATTACGTACTACTTCTTCGCCAACGCCAGTAGAAGTTGCTCCACCCACTTCATTATCAATGTATAAACCTGCCCCGATGATAGGGCTATCGCCCACACGACCATGCAGTTTGTAGGCCATTCCACTGGTGGTACAGGCACCCGCTAAATTGCCTTGCGCATCAAGCGCCAGCATCCCAATGGTATCGTGGTTGTATTGATTACCTGGTAGTCTCTCTGGAGCTGCTTTATCGTAAAGTTTATTTTCGATATTACTTACAGGGTTATACTTAGCCGTTTTAAGCCATTCCAACCAATCCTTTTTACTTTTTTCTGTAAGTAAGTTTTCTTTTTTAAAGCCTTGTTCTAAAGCAAATTGTAGGGCACCATCTCCAGCAAGCATAACATGTGGTGTTTTTTCCATCACTAAACGAGCTACAGAAATAGGGTGTTTGATTTGCTCTAAGGCTAGTACGGCACCGCAATTGCCTAAATGGTCCATAATGCTGGCATCTAATGTGACAATACCATCTCTATCTGGCAAGCCGCCATAACCTACTGATTGGTTCTTCACATCGGCTTCTGCTACTTTAACACCGCTTTCAACGGCATCAAGTGCTTTGCCATTGTTGCTTAATGTCTTCCATGCTTTGGCATTTGCCGCTACACCAAAATCCCAAGTAGAAATAACTATAGGCTTGTTAATACTGCTACTTTTAGAAATGCAAGCTTTGTTCAACGTCACAATAGCTGCAGAAAGCGCAGTGGTCTGAATAAATTTCCTCCGATTATACATGTATTAAGTTAGTTAATCTCAAATTCGTCAGAATCTTTCAAAAAAGGAAATTGTCTTCTAATTTTTTCTAGTTCGGTATAGTTAATACTGAAAGTATATAGGTCTTCGTCTTCAGGTTTATAGTAAACGGTATTGCCCAGAGGGTCAATGCACATAGAATGGCCACTGTGGTAAATTTGGTTACCATCATGTCCAACGCGGTTTACACCAATGACATAACTCTGGTTTTCAATGGCTCTGGCATGGATTAAGGTTCTCCAGTGCGATGAACGCTTATCTGGCCAGCTAGCCACTAACAACAAAATATCATAAGCGGCATTTTTATTCCTTAACCAAACGGGAAAACGCAGGTCGTAGCAAACCGCCAAGCGTATTTTCCATCCTTTTAGTTCTACAATCACCTGTTCGTTGCCCGCCGAGAAATGTTTGTCTTCCTCGCCCAAGCCAAAAAGATGATGTTTATCGTAATATTGATATTCGCCATCTGGTTTTACCCAAACCATACGGTTATAATATTTGCCGTTTTCTTTAATAATTAAACTTCCAGTCACTACACAATCATAGCTGGCAGCGGTTTTTTTAATCCATTGCATGGTTTGGCCATCCATATCCTCAGCCAATTCTTCAGCTTTCATGGTAAAACCAGTATTGAACATTTCAGGGAGAACTATTAAATCAGTTTTCTCACGTACGCCACCCGACAATCGCAAGCCTATATTCTGCAAGTTTTTTTCTACATTTTCCCAAAATAGATAAGCTTGGAAAATCGTAATTTTTAAGTTTTGAATGTTGAGGTAATGTGGTTCCATGAGCGGTTAATATTTATAATTTAGTTAGTTTTTCTACTGCTTTTTCGAGCGTGTGATCTTCTTTGGCAAAACAGAAGCGGATCACTTTGTTATCCATCTTTTGGGTGTAAAATGCCGAAACTGGAATGGCTGCTACGCCCACGGTGCTCACCAATCGTTTAGCAAAATCAGTATCTTTCTCATCGCTGATATTTGCGAAGCTTACACACTGGAAGTAAGAACCTTTACAAGGTAAAAGTTCAAATTTTGTTTGTTTAAGAAGCTCTTGGAAATAATCCCTCTTCTTTTGAAAAAAGATAGGGATTTCCTGATAGACGTTAGATGACTTTAAATAATTAGCGATACCTGCCTGCATAGGGGTATTAACGCTAAAAACATTGAATTGGTGTATTTTCCTAAATTCGGACATCAGTTTTTCTGGTGCCAAACAATAACCAACTTTCCATCCAGTGGCATGTAAAAGCTTGCCAAAAGAGGCTACAATCAAGCTTCGCTCTGCTAATTCGGGATATAAAGCAACGCTTTGATGTTGTTCGCCATCAAAAATGATATGCTCATAAACTTCATCACTTAAAATAAGGATATCCGTGTCTTTTGTTAGTTTAATTAGTGCTTCAATATCTTGTTTACGCAAAATACTTCCCGTAGGATTATGAGGCGTATTGATGATAATCATTTTGGTATTGGCCGAAAATAGCTTCTTCACCATCTCCCAATCGATTTTATAGTCGGGAGCTTGTAGTTCGAAAGGTTTTACCAATCCGCCCAATAACTTAATGGTAGGAGCGTAGCAGTCGTAGGCTGGCTCAAAAATAATGACTTCGTCACCTGCAGTAATAAAGGTGTTTATTACCGTAAAAATGGCTTGCGTACCTCCTGCGGTAATGGTGACTTCGGTTTCTGGATGATATTTTGTTCCGTAAAGACTCTCTATTTTCTCAGAAATCAATTCTCTCAACGAAAGCAAACCTGCCATAGGTGCATACTGGTTAAAACCGTCTTTCATGGCTTGGCCAATTTCTGCAATAAGTTGCTCGTCGGTCTTATAATCAGGAAAGCCCTGTGATAGGTTAATGGCTTGATGGTCTGCGGCTAGTTTAGACATCACTGTAAAAATAGTAGTGCCTACCGTAGGTAATTTCGAGTTTATATTCATCATCTGCTACGAAAATAATTAAAAATTGCTGAATTGTTAACTTGTTTAATTGTTGCCATAACAATTGATAAGTTATTGAAAAAAACAACACGAGCACTTAGCAATTCAGCAAATAATCTTTAAAATTCGTACTTTAGTTGCTATGACTTTTAAAACCAAAGAAAGCAGATTATTACTCGTTCTCGGGGCGTTTTTTGTGGCAAACACCTTGATGTCTGAATTTATTGGCGTAAAAATATTCTCTGTAGAAGGGGTACTGGGGATCAAGAAATTTGACATCAACATGTTTGGTGTTCCAAATTTGTCCTACAATATGTCGGCAGGTGTAATTACTTGGCCCATCGTCTTTATCATGACGGATATCATCAATGAATATTTTGGCGTAAGGCAAGTTCGCTTTCTTTCGATATTAACGGCCATATTGATTGGCTTCTCGTTTTTTGTGGTTTGGATGGCCATTAAACTGGAACCTGCTGATTTTTGGCTAACCCAGCAAGTGAACGGACAACCTTTGAATATGCCCAATGCCTTTGATGCCATTTTTGGACAGGGCATGTGGATTATTGTGGGCTCTATCACCGCTTTTTTAATAGGACAAATGGTAGATGTACTGATTTTTCATAGAATCAAAAAAGTTACAGGAGAAAGGGCATTATGGTTAAGAGCTACAGGCTCTACCTTGGTATCTCAACTGATTGACAGTTTTGTAGTAATTTTCATCGCATTTTACCTTAATCCAGCCTATCATTGGAGCTGGCAAATGGTAGCGGCTATTGGTTTGGTAGGTTATACTTATAAGTTTGTGGTTGCCTTATTGGTAACACCTATTTTGTATGTTGTACATGCCATTATCGATAAATATCTGGGTAAAGACTTAGCTCATCGAATGATAAAAATGGCTGCTAGAGGCTAATACCATGGAGGAGAAAACCATATTGGTGCTTACTTTTATCCGAAATGTGGTTACAGAACTACCCGCTACTTCTGAAAAATTATGTTTTGGCACTCCTGCTTTTTATGTAAACAAATGCCTGTTTGCTCGTCTAAAAGAAGATGAAGAACATTTGGTGATTTATACAGAAGAACGAGAGCAATGGATGCAAAAAGACGCTGAAACATTTACCATTACACCACATTATATAAATTATAAATATATGTTGGTGAATTTAGATAATGTACAGCCTGAGCTTTTAAAAGAACTACTCATTACCGCTTGGAAGCTAAGAGCCAACAAGACCTTGCTCAAACAATACTTAGCAAATCTATAACCTAAACAAATTCCCTATGGCTGCGTTGTATAGCATAAAGGCTATCGTATGGCAACACAGGCAGACAGTTTAGAGAAAATACTTTTTGGAAATGAAGATTGGTTGTTCATTCCAGAAATCATGTTCCGTACCCTCATTATGTATTTGGTGGTAT
>NZ_JAELTX010000179.1 GCF_016429065.1 Pedobacter sp. ASV17 | reverse complement strand
ATCCAAAGCAACGAAGTAAATATCGGTAGCGTTGCTTCTTTAACTAACGGAAACTTCCTTTTCGGAAATAACTACTACCTTATCCACGTAGATAAAACAAATGGTCAGCTTTTAGATCAAGTAGATTTAGGCGGATGGGTAAACTCAATCTCAATTGTTGCAGACAAAATCTATGTTTCTACTGGAAACAGCTTAGTGGTAGCACAAATTGAAAACAACAAAATCAAAATTCTTGCTAAAACACACTTCGCAAGCACTTTTGGTGGAGACTTTAACGTAATCAGTTCTAGAGTAGCAGGTAGCTATGTATTTGTAGCTTGTGGCAACAGAGGAACTTACGTATTCAACCTTAAAAAATCCTAGTTGATATAATTGTTAATTTTTTTTTTGAAAAGGCCCCGCACATGCGGGGCTTTTTCGTTACATAGCCACTTGAAAAGCAATTATTATTAGATTAAAAAAACCTTTACTATGGTTACATTTGTTATCTTCGGTACAATTGGAAAACGATTATGGCAAAAAATAAGAATGCTCAATTCAAACTAGTTCTCACTCAGCTCATCAGCGATATTTTTGAAAAAAACAAAAACATTGCACTTAATCATAAGCAGGTAGCATCACGTTTAAATCTTAGCGATAAAACATCTATCGATACGATTTTAGAGGTTTTAATTGAACAAACAGAAAAGGGGTTATATGTAAGACCCGAAAGAGGAAAATTCAAACTTAAAGACCTTAAAACTTTTATCACTGGTACCGTAGATATGACCGCAGACGGTTCTGCATTTATTGTACCTGATGACGAGTTTGAAAAGGACATCTTTGTTGCGCCAAGAAAGCTAAGAAATGCCCTTCATGGGGATAAAGTAAAAGTATATGTTTTTGCTAAGAAAAGCGGTGGCAGAAGAAATGAGGGTGAAATCGTTGAAATTATTAAACGGGTTAAAACCGAATTTATCGGTGTTGCCAAAGTATCAGATCGCTTTGCATTTGTGATCCCTGATGACAGGAAAATGCTCCATGACATTTTTGTACCGCTAGGCGATTTGAATGGTGCCAAAAATGGACAAAAAGTGCAAGTGGCTTTAACAGATTGGCCAGAGGGTGCTAAAAATCCGATCGGCAAAATCATCCATATTTTAGGAGATCAAGGTGAAAATAATACCGAAATGAACGCCATCTTAGCGGAATACGGATTTCCACTAAGTTTCCCTTCTGAAGTAGAAAAAGAAGCTAATGCCATTCCAGAACAGGTTAGCGAAGCTGATATCAGAGGACGGAGAGACTTTAGGGATACGGTTACTTTTACCATTGACCCGATTGATGCCAAAGATTTTGATGATGCCATCTCTTTCAAAAAACTTGAAAATGGACATTATGAAATTGGCGTGCACATTGCCGATGTTTCTCACTATGTACAACCTAACTCTAATTTAGATAAAGAAGCTTACAGTAGAGCTACTTCTGTTTATTTGGTAGACAGGGTAATCCCAATGCTTCCTGAACGATTGAGTAATGGCGTGTGCTCGTTACGTCCAAATGAGGACAAACTTTGCTTTGCTGCCGTTTTTGAGCTCGATGAACAAGCAAATATCCACAATGAATGGTTTGGCCGTACGGTAATCCATTCGAACAGACGTTTCACTTACGAAGAGGCACAAGAGGTTATTGAAACTAAACAAGGCGACTACGTAGAGGAAATCCTGAAGCTGAATGAGCTGGCCTACGTACTTAGAGATGCCAAATTCAAAAATGGCGCCATTAGTTTTGAAAGCACAGAAGTGAAGTTCAAATTAGATGATTTTGGAAAACCTATTGGTGTTTACGTAAAAGAACGCAAAGATGCTCATAAACTGATTGAAGACTTTATGTTGCTGGCCAATAAAAAAGTGGCAGAATTTATCGCCAAAAAAGGAAAAGGCAAGCAAAAATATACTTTCGTTTATCGTACGCATGATTCGCCAAACATGGAAAGCTTAACCAGCTTTGCTTCTTTCGCTTCCAGATTCGGTTATAAAATCAGCACAAAATCTGACAAGGACATTGCCAGATCCCTTAATTACCTGATGGAAAAGGTAGAAGGTAAAAAGGAACAGAATATTTTGACCTCGCTAGCTATCCGCTCGATGGCAAAAGCCATTTATACAACCAAAAAGACGAGTCACTATGGTTTAGCGTTTGATTACTACACCCACTTCACCTCTCCTATCCGTAGATATCCTGATGTGATGGTGCATAGACTCCTTGCGCTATATTTGGACGGCGGAAAATCGGCCAATGCCGAAGAATATGAAACAGCGAGTGCGCACTCTTCAGCCATGGAAAAACGTGCCGCTGATGCGGAAAGAGCTTCGGTAAAATACAAGCAAGCAGAATACCTGGAAAATAACATCGGTTCTACATATACGGGTATTATTTCGGGCGTTACCGAATGGGGAATGTATGTGGAAATTGAAGAAAACAAGTGTGAAGGTATGATCCGACTACGCGATATTAGTGATGATTTTTACGTTTTGGACGAGAAAAACTATTGCATTATTGGACAACGCAAGAAACGCAAATACCAACTTGGTGACGAGGTACAGATTAAGGTGAAGAAAGTAGACCTCTCTAAACGACAAATAGATTTTTCATTGGTACAGGATTAAATCAGCGCTGATTTCATTTCTGCAGTCTGATTTTTTACCTTTGGCCTTTCATTCACTTTAATGCGTAACTGCCTTTTAACTGTTTTTTTGTTGTTCGTGGTCACCACAATCAAAGCCCAAACCATTCAGGGCAAACTGGTTGATGAGGTCACTGGCGAAGCAATTCCCTTTGTTTCTATTGGTGTTATGGGTACCAACAACACTACCGTAACTAATGATGCGGGAGAGTTTATCCTTAAGAACGTTAATTTTCCAGTTAAACTAAGGTACAGCCATGTGAGTTACTTTATGCTAGAGCAAGAGCTCAATGGGGCGGCAACCAATCTGGTGGTTAAATTAAAGCCTGCGGCTATCAACTTAAAACCCGTAGTGGTTGACCCCTATAGGGGATTAAAATTGGTTAAGGCAGCACTGGAAAAAGCCGCTGGATTTAGTACCCAGAATTTTTACGGCAATGCCTTTTATCGTCAATTGACTTCAATAAATGGCAAACCAAGCCAAGTTTATGAGCTCTTTTACGATTTAGAATTTAATGTATCTAAAGTAAAAGGATGGATTGCCAAACAAAGCAGGTTTGCAGAGACAAATGAGGGTATCGCTTTCTCGATGAGCAACCAATCTTATCTAACCTTTTCTTTAGCGGGCTATCTATTTGAAGAAAAGAAGACTGGCAAAACAGTTACTCTAAAAAGCTTGAATGATTTCGAAATCTCCATAGAGAAATACATCGAACAGAAAGATCAAGATGTAGCGGTAGTTTCCTGCAAATACAAAGGCAACAAAAAGCAATTCTACATCAATTCAACTTACTATATCGGCGTAGAAGACCTCAAAATTTATCGACTGGAGAATAGTATTTTTAATCTACCGATCAAACTTAGCGGTTCATCTAGCAAAATACCTCCCATAGCCACCACTATAGCTACTTTTAACGGAGAAAAAACACCCATCCCAGTGATTGAGAATATCTCCACCAAGCTATATCTTAATTTAGTGGCTGGCGGCAGGACACTAACCCCTGTCATCAGCTCGATGTTAACCATATATCAGCTAGACAAAACACTCAATACACAAAAGTTTACTGAATTAACCAAAAACGTCAAAGACAAAGCCATCATCGAGTCGATTGTATACAACCCCAATTTTTGGAAAGACAACCCTATTGTGAAGCAAACTGCTTTAGAAGAATCTTTTATTAAAATGATGGAAAGCAAATCGGCATTTGGCACCATGATAGATCCATAAGAATGCACAGTCCTACAGAATTACAGCAAATCATTGAAGACGCCATACTTAAATTAGCTTACCCATCAAAGCCAGCTGATTTATATGAGCCTATTAAATACATTATGAGTTTAGGTGGCAAACGCATTAGGCCCGTTATTGTATTGATGGCTACCGAACTGTTTACCGATGACTTGTTAAAAGCCATTGATGTTGCCCTAGCCATTGAAACCTTCCATAATTTCACTTTAGTGCACGATGACATCATGGACAATGCCCCACTTAGGCGCGGCAAGCAAACTGTACATGAAAAATGGAGCGTAAACAACGCTATTTTAAGTGGCGATGTGATGATGGTGGAATCCAACAAACACTTATCCAAAGTTGATGTGAGCGTGCTTAAACCCGTGCTTGATACCTTTAACCAAACCGCTCAGGGCGTTTGCGAAGGGCAACAACTGGATATGGAGTTTGAAACCAGAGATAACGTAAGCATTGCGGAATACATTGAAATGATTCGCTTAAAAACCGCTGTTTTATTAGGTGGTGCAATGAAATTAGGAGCCATTGTTGGTGGTGCTGATGAAAAGAACGCATGTCTACTGTATCAGTTTGGAGAAAACCTTGGCGTAGCTTTCCAATTACAAGATGATATTCTAGATGTTTACGGCGATCCAGAGAAGTTTGGCAAGCAAGTGGGCGGTGATATTATCTCTAACAAAAAAACCTTCCTACACCTCACCGCAAAGGCGCTGGTAAAACCAGAAGAACTACCCACCCTATTGGGCGATCATGAAAACACCGAAATTAAAGTCAAAGCGGTTACCCAACTATATGATAATTACCAGGTAAGAGAACAAGCCAATGTAGAGATGGAAAAATATCTAGACAAAGCTTATCAAGCATTGGATCAAATTGCTGTTTCGGAAGATAGAAAAGACCATTTAAGGCAATTGGCTAAGCAAATTATGGAAAGAGAAAGTTAAGCTTAGTGATGCTTTAAATACGGCCATAAAAGTACATCAATGGCTTTTTGATACTCATTAAGTGCATTCTCGCCTGTATATTGATCGGTAAGCTCATTAAGGGAAAGCCAAAAGTCATTAATAATAAAGAACTGCTTCACCAAACCATGCTTATTGGATTTGGGGATATCCTCTCTAAAGATGCCATTGGCAATTAAATCGTCGAACACCTTTAGAAATTGCTGCTCCCGTTTTTGAGTAAGCTGATAATAAGTATCTCTTATTTCGGGTATCCACTTCCCTATTTCAACAAAGTTGATAAATATGAACCTGTATTTATTGACTAGCCTAAAGGAAGCTTCGGTTAAAAAAGCAATCGCACTCAAATCAAGCGGCACACTTTGTGCGTTGGCCATCAACCCATCATAAGCCCAAGCAAGTTCATTAAACAAAGCCTTAATAATATCTTCGGTGTGTTTAAAGTGGTAATGTAAATTCCCTCCACTTATACCAATACTCGCGGCAATATGTCTGGTCGTGATATTCCTTATCCCTTGCTCATTATAAAGCAATAATGCGGCATTTAGTATTTTTTCTTTGGAGTTCACATCCAAATTTAGAACATTTGTTCTAAATTTGAAAAAAATATAAAAATAACCACCATGGGAGAAAATACACAGGGCAATTGGCTTCTCAGAAATTTACGTGAAATAAGAAACACCATTTTCCCTGAAGATGCTAATGATACGATGCTCAAAAAAACGGGAAAAAGAATTGGATGGTCGATGTTTTTAATGCTTATCTTATGCGCAGCCGTAGGTGTTTTAACCGCAGCATCTTTCGCTCACTAATTTTTATCGCCCTCGACAGATACTTTATATTTTATTGCTGTTCGTGGTTATTGATCAGGTATACCCGAAAATTACAGATCCCTATTCCTCTTCTCAATAATTGGCTTACCGATTTTGTATTTGTACCACTG
>NZ_JAELTX010000178.1 GCF_016429065.1 Pedobacter sp. ASV17 | reverse complement strand
AGGTATTGATGGTAATTTGCAGATCAATCCCAATTCTGGGATAAGTCCTACTGATTTTGTGGATAGCTTTCTGTTTGGAGAGAAGCCTGATGCCTATAAAACCGAAGATTTGGTATATGGTGAAATAGGTAAAACAACCGTTCATTTTGCAGAAGTAGGGGCGCAGGTTCATAGAGGCCGAGGGTATGCAGATATTTTTAAGGGCATATTTTTTTGTGCAAGCTTTAATAAGCATTTTGATGGCTTAACATTGATTAGACCTCAAGGTTATACTGGAAGCGCCGTTAATTGGGTAAGCAGGCAAGTTTCAGGAGATGCTAGGGTTGTAAATTTGGAGAATACCGACTTTAACAATATTTTTTTCACTCAAGCAAGTAATCAAATAGAAGCTCGTTACCTATTAACTCCTGCAATGATGGAGAGATTGTTGGCTCTTAATCAATTTGCAGATTCAACTATTTTCGTGTCTTTTGTTTGGTCAAACATATACATCGCCTTTCCTTTAGATCATGATTATTTTGAACCGCCAGTTTTTAAATCGCTATTAAGCGAAGACTTGTTAGAGAAAGACATCGAGATTTTGAAGCTCATGTATGGCATAGTGGAGGAGCTGGATTTAAACACCCGCATTTGGACGAAGCAGTAGTTTGTAGCAATTGTATACTGTCGCCTAACTGTTGTTTTCCGTGCTGTAGGTAAGCTTAGCATAAGCCCGTCATATTACGCGTCATCTCGACGATAGGAGAGATCTAGCAACTTGACGTCATAATGCTAATAGCACGGTACAATTCAAACTTACGAAGTTTCGAAAACTTCGTAAGTTTCCTAAAGCACAAGGAGGGGTAAAACCTCGCAGCTCTCACAAACCTGCGAGGTTTGGAATATGGCTAGGAATTTACGCAAGCTCGTGTTAAATAGCCCTAATTGCAGCGGTATCCTTTTTTGTCCTCTTGAGCCTTCCGAATAATCGGGACAAATTGTAGAAGGACAAAAAAGATAAAGCGGAAAGTAGGACTATCCGTAAATCATTTTGCTGTATTTGCGCTTCGAATTGCATTTCGACAAGCTCAATGTGACAACTTCCTTGTTCTTAATAGCAACAAAAAAGTCCCTTAACTAACGCTAAGGGACTTAAATCTTTTCAGACTTTCGGTCTTCCTGACTAATTCTATTTAGACAAATACATTGATTTATCTTTCACGAGCTTGCGGAAATACGGGTCTTCCAAATCTTTGATGAAACGGATCGCTTCACCAGTCGATTTCATTTCTGGACCTAATTCTTTCGCCACTTCAGGGAATTTCTCGTAAGAGAACACAGGCTCTTTGATCGCATATCCTTTTAGTTTGCGCTCAATTTTAAAGTCTTTCAACTTGTTTACGCCTAGCATAATTCTAGCCGCAATGTTGATATAAGCTACATCGTAAGCCTTAGCAATAAAAGGAACCGTACGAGATGCACGAGGGTTGGCCTCAATTACATATACTTTGTCGTCTTTTACTGCAAACTGGATGTTCAATAAACCAATTACGTTAAGCGCTTTGGCAATTTTCTTCGAGTAATTTTCCATGTCGGCAATTACCTTGTCAGACAAGCTGAATGGAGGCAATACCGCACTTGAATCGCCTGAGTGGATACCTGCAGGCTCAATGTGCTCCATTAAACCAACAATGTGTACATCTTCACCGTCGCAAATCGAGTCAGATTCAGTTTCTTCTGCTCTGTCCAAGAAATGGTCAATCAGCACACGGTTTCCTGGTAAGTCACCTAGTAATTTAACTACCGCTTTTTCTAAGTCTTCGTCGTTAATTACAATGCTCATGCCTTGTCCGCCTAATACATAACTAGGACGAACCAACACTGGGTAACCTACTTCGTTGGCTACTTTAATCGCTTCTTCAGCGTTTTCAGCAACACCGTATCTTGGATATGGAATGTCTAATTCTTTCAATAAATCAGAGAAGCTACCACGGTCCTCGGCAACGTCCATATCTTCATAAGTAGTGCCAATGATGCGGATGTTGTTCTCGTGAAGTTTTTCAGCCATTTTCAAGGCCGTTTGACCGCCTAATTGAACAATTACGCCAACTGGGTTTTCCAAATCGATGATTTCACGTACGTGCTCCCAGAAAACAGGCTCGAAATATAATTTATCGGCCATGTTAAAGTCTGTACTTACCGTTTCAGGATTACAGTTAATCATGATGGCTTCGAAACCACTTTCTTTCGCCGCTAACAAGCCGTGTACGCAAGAGTAATCGAACTCAATCCCTTGACCAATACGGTTAGGGCCAGAGCCTAATACAATGACTTTCTTTTTGTCAGAAACAATTGATTCGTTAGTTCCAAGCTCATCTCCATCCGACAAAACTTCTCCAGTTACCAGAGAAATTTGTTGAGGAGCCTCTTCAAAAGTTGAGTAGAAATATGGTGTTTGTGCAGCAAACTCGGCAGCACAAGTATCTACCATTTTGTAAGCTCTTCTGATGTTAAGTTCCTTACGACGGTTGTAAACATCATCCTCAGTTACATTACCTAAAATGAAGGCAATTTGAATATCTGAGAAACCTTTTTGTTTAAGGTTGAAGAAGAAATCTCTAGGAATGTTATTTAATGAGTAGCGTTTTAGTTCAGTTTCTAAAGCTACTAACTCTTGTATTTGATTTAAGAACCACTTGTCGATTCTAGTTACTTTACGGATAGACTCTAGTGGTACACCCATGCTCATGGCATCTTTGATCAAGAACACACGGTTCCAGCTTGGATGCTGTAAGCCATGCATGATTTCTTCGATATCACGTTTTTGACGGCCATCTGCACCGATACCAGCACGGCCAATTTCTAAACTCTGACAAGCTTTTTGCAAAGCTTCGATAAAGTTACGACCGATACCCATTACTTCACCTACAGCTTTCATTTGCAAGCCTAGTTCCATGTTGGCACCTTTAAACTTGTCGAAGTTAAAGCGAGGGATTTTTACGATCACGTAATCTAAAGTTGGCTCGAAATAAGCTGAGGTAGTTTTCGTGATTTGGTTTTCGATTTCATCCAAGTTGTAACCGATAGCCAATTTAGCAGCAATTTTTGCAATTGGATAACCTGTTGCTTTACTTGCCAATGCTGACGAACGAGATACACGAGGGTTGATCTCGATAGCGATGATTTCGTCGTTATCAGGGTTTACAGAGAACTGTACGTTACATCCACCTGCAAAGTTACCAATGGCACGCATCATTTTGATGGCTTGGTTACGCATCTCTTGGTAGCAACGGTCTGATAAAGTCATTGCTGGAGCCACAGTAATCGAGTCACCAGTGTGGATACCCATTGGGTCAAAGTTTTCGATAGAGCAGATGATAATTACGTTATCGTTGCTATCTCTCAATAACTCTAACTCATATTCTTTCCAGCCTAAAACTGCCTGCTCTACCAAAACCTCGTGGGTTGGCGAAGCTTCTAAACCGCGTTTAAGTGCCGCGTCAAAATCTTCTTTTCTGTGTACAAAACCACCTCCTGAACCACCAAGGGTATATGAAGGACGAATTACCAAAGGAAAGCCGATGATTTGCGCAGCTTCTTTACCTTCCAAAAATGAATTGGCAATTTTTGAAGTGGCAACGCCCACGCCTATGTCAACCATTAACTGACGGAATGACTCCCTGTTTTCGGTTTTGTCAATTGCGGCAACGTCAACACCAATAATCCTAATGTTGTGGTTTTTCCATACACCTCTTTCCTCTGCTTCAACGCAAAGGTTTAATGCGGTTTGTCCACCCATGGTAGGCAATACGGCATCAATGGTAGGTAAATCAGGGTTGTTTTTGTGTTCAATTAAAATCTCTTCAATCGATTCGATCGTCAAAGGTTTTAAATAAACATGGTCGCCAATCACCTTGTCGGTCATAATGGTGGCCGGGTTGGAGTTGATGATTGAAACCTTGATTCCTTCCTCTTTTAAAGAAAGTGCAGCTTGTGAACCTGAATAGTCAAATTCGCAGGCTTGGCCAATAATAATAGGTCCAGATCCGATAATCAATACTGAATTGATGGAAGTGTCTTTAGGCATGTGGGATTTTTAAAAAAGTCTAAAGTGATAGTCTAATTGACCGATAGCTGGGAGAATTCCTCTGCTATGAAACGAAAATCCCAACATCTCTGTCGGGATGCAAAGATACAATTTGCTGATCAATTTTTGGGCGATTATTTTAAAATATATTGAGAGGCTAAAATGATGAAGAGTAGGCCATTTGATGAAGGGTATTTTGAATGCTTTAGAGGGACTTTTTTGACAAACCGTATTTGGCTTCTTTGCGTAACTAGCTGGTTTATTGAAAACAACTTTATCACTTGGCTGTTTAAATAGGCAGTGCTTAAAAAAACTAAAGATATGAGAACAAAATCCCTATCCTTTCTAATCCTTTCGGCCTTGCTGTTTGCGGCTTGCAATAGTTCAAATAAAAAAGCGGAGACTGCTGATACGGTGCATGCCACGGAGGTAGATACCTTAAACTTGCCAGCGCCAGATACCACGGCTTCGAAAAATAATTTTAGTAAAGTAATTGACTGGCCTGTCAATAAAACACCGCAAGCACCAGAGGGCTTTGTGGTAAGCAGATTTGCAGATCAAATGAAAAGCCCTCGAAATATTGTGATTGCTCCTAATGGAGATATTCTGGTCGCTTTGTCTAACTCTGAACGCAGTGTGGCAGAGCAAGTAGTCAATAAAATTTCAGGAAAAGCAAAATCAGAGGTTTCGGGCAAAAGTGTAAATACTATTTTACTGTTTAGAGATAGTAATCAAGATGGGGTGCCAGAAGTTAAAACCACCTTTTTAACTGGATTGAACCAACCATATGGAATGGCTTTCGTTGGAAATTCTTTTTACGTGGCCAATACTGATGGGCTTTGGGTTTTTCCTTATAAATCTGGCGACACTAAAATTACTGGAGTAGGTAAAAAGATAGTGGAATTGCCTGCTGGTGGTTATAATAACCATTGGACCAGAAATCTTTTAGTGAACAAGAACAAAGATAAAATTTATATCTCGGTAGGATCTGGCAGTAATGTTGGCGAAAATGGAATGGAGCATGAAGTGAGGAGAGCTGCTATTTTGGAGGTAAACCCCGATGGCACAGGTGAACGCATTTTTGCGAGTGGTTTGCGTAATCCTGTAGGAATGGATTGGGCCCCTACCACTAATATGTTATGGACTGCCGTAAATGAACGTGACGGCTTAGGCGACGATTTAGTGCCTGACTATATCACTAGCGTTAAAGACGGAGCATTTTATGGTTGGCCCTACGCTTATTTTGGACAGCATGAAGATCCTAGGCTAAAAGGTGCTAATCCGGCATTGGTAAAGAAAACGATTGTACCTGACGTTGCGGTGGGCTCACACACGGCTTCCCTTGGATTAGCTTTTTACACGAATAATAAGTTTCCGTTAAAATATCAAGGAGGTGCTTTCATTGGGCAGCATGGTTCGTGGAACCGTTCGAAATTTAGTGGTTATAAAGTGGCCTTTGTACCCTTTAAGGATGGCAAGCCAACTGGTCCGTTGCAGGATTTTTTAACCGGGTTTATTGCCGACGGGAATAAGAGCGAGGTTTATGGTAGGCCAGTAGGAGTTGCTGTTGCTCCCGATGGGGCACTTTTGGTGGCAGATGATGTGAGTGGTATTATTTGGCGAGTGGCCGTGAAATAGCACAATTGGCTTGTCTGTTTTATGCTACACTGTCCGTTTTATAGGGCTATGTGTCATGCGGTGTTAAACAGACAATGTAAAAACGTCAGCTGATGAAAAAACAATCTTTTAAGATTTTAAAAAAATAAAAAATGCTATAGTGTGCCTTAAACACCATCTGCCATAC
>NZ_JAELTX010000177.1 GCF_016429065.1 Pedobacter sp. ASV17 | reverse complement strand
CCTGCTCACCAAATCGCAAAAAGAAAAAGACAACGCATTAATTAGTCCATTATTAACCTATAAACCTGGTACCGACGGTCTGCAATTTAGCTTTCCAGATAAAGATGGAAAGCAAGTGTCATTTGCCAGTCTCAAAGGAAAGGTAGTGGTAATTGATGTGTGGGCCACTTGGTGTGGGCCTTGCAAAGCCGAGTTTCCTTATTTAAAGCAATTGGAAAAGGATATTGAAGGCATGCCTATACAAATTGTCAGTATCTCTACCGATGCCGAAAAAGACAAAGAGAAATGGTTGAAAATGATCAAAGATGAAAATTTGGGAGGCATACAACTATTCGCATCCGTACAAAATGAGCTGAGCAAATATTATAAAATCAATAGTATTCCTAGGTTTTTGGTATTTGATAAAAATGGGAAAATTGTAAGTGTAGATGCCCCAAGACCATCGGATAAAAAATTAAAAGAGTTATTATTTGCTGAAGCCGCCAAATAATAGCGGATTAAGTATCGATTAAAACTTAGCTAACCACACAAGCGCCTGTTTAAACAGGCGCTAAATTCCAAACATTTTTAAAATGATGAAAGTGCTTATAAAAATGCACCTCGCTATGCTTTTGCTTTTTTTAGGCATTAACGCAAGCGCACAAAAATTGATAACAACCATTCCATTTGAGATGGTTCACGGCTCTATTGTACTCAAAGTAAAAATTAATCAAAACGAGAAACCCTTGCGCTTACTTTTTGACACCGGTGCAGATGGGATGGCCATTAACAAATCACTGGCTGATTCGCTAGGCCTAAAAATTACCCGTAGCAATAATGCCTCTGTAGTAGGTGGCAACATGAAAATTGAAGTATCCGATGGAAATGATGTACAGCTTGAAAACGGTTTTGTACTTAAAAATCAAGGGATAGCCATCTTTCCCCAAATGCGGGATCATTTGGATGGTCTTATTGGGAACACCATGACAAAGCATTACGTAGTTAAAGTAGATTTCAATAAGTACCAACTTTCACTATTCGAATTTGACCAGTACGAATATGAGAAAGGCGGCACTATCGTTCCCATTACCATTCCATCGGGTCTTTTCATCATTCCTGGAAATGTAGAAATCGTGGCTGGCAAATCGTCTTCAGGCAATTTTGTATTTGATAGCGGTGCCTCTTACAACTTGATTTGTTTCCGTCCCTTTGTAAGACAGAATAAATTGCTCACCAGCGGATTCCAACCAGAATACCAAGCCAGTACAGTGAGTATGGGAATAGCCTCGCCTACTTTTAACGGCAAGGCCAATAGCTTTTCTTTTGCAAACACAGCACCCATAAAAAACCTGCCGCTTACCCTAATGGCTGGCGGTGGGCAAAATGAAAATTGGAATCCCAGCTTTGATGGCTCCATAGGAATGGGAATCATTTCGAGGTATAACTTCACCATTAACCGTAAAAAAAATGAAATCTATCTCGTACCAAACCACTCCTTTCATTATCCCTTAAGTTTCAATTTGGGCAGCTACTTATTTGGCTTTAACCTAAAAGGAGAACTGGAAGTGCAAGGCGCTATTAAAGCTACGCCAACAAATGAAACGGTATTGAAACCTGGAACCAAAATTACTGCGATTAATAACATCAGTGCTAATGCTTTAATCAAGGATCAAAAAAAGATTGATCAACTAAAGGCTTTACCTAACCAAAGCATAATTAGCATCAATTATGTTGATGAAAATAATGAACCCCAAAAAACCAGCCTAACCAAATAAAGAAAAAACAAAAATGCCTTATCAAAAAGCAGCATAGCATTTAAAGTAAGCTTTCAAATAAGGCGAAAGAAATTCAGCGACGGATGTTGCTGATAGATTTAGGATAATTAATAAGTAAAGAGGGCCTTTCGGCCCTTTTTTATATTACAACTTCTTTAACAGATTTTGTGCTTGTTCATAGCGTGAAGCATCTTTCGGAATTTTCTCGAGCCAAAATTTACAGTCTGTTCTCTTATCTTCCTTTAAGTAGCTCATGGCCACCGCGTAAGCAGCATCATACTTATAAACAGATGCTCCATTAAACAACTCTTCCAATAGCAATCTGCCTTTGGCCACTTCGCTCGTTTCCATCAGGGCAACGCCATAGTAGTAACTGATCATCGCATTTTGAGCATCGGCAGTGTACAATTTTGCTAAAACAACCTTTGCTTCCGCATATTTTTGCTCATTAAATAAACCTGCTGCATGATCTAAATCAGTTTTCTCAGCACCTCGCTCGGCAACGGTCATTTGCGGTACCGCGTTAAATTCTTCGTAAAGATTACTCCTCCATGGCTCCCAAATCAACATGCCCAGCACCAATACCGCAGCCACGCCAGAAATCCATCTGAGATAAGGATTAAATTTCACCACCCTCGGCTGTTCGGCCACAAAGTGTTCCTTGTTTAAAGTCTTAATCGTCTCTACCAAAGTATTCCTATTGCTATCATTGGCCAGTTCCATTTGCAAACTACTATGAATGTCATAGTAATCAGCCAAATGCTGCTTCAATTCCTCATCATGCGACAATAGATTCTCAAACGCTAAGCGTTCTTCCTCATTCAAATCGCCTTCCACATACTGGGCTGTCCATAAAATTTTGTCCTCAGTCATTTTTTCTATCGATTAATTTAACCAAGCTTGCCATACATTCCGATTTTTTCTTTCTCAAATAACCATAAGTAACGCTTAAAGTTTCAGCTACTTTTTCCTGTGCCTCACCTTTCATGCTCCAACTGATAATTTCCTTACAACGTTCACCAAGTTGTTCAAAAGCTTTTAAGAATAAACTGGCCTGTTCCTTTTGCAATTCCAAAGCTTCAGCCTGTTCAAATGTATCCTCGCCAATATGTAATAAATCGTCTTCGTTTTTTGTTACCGGGCTTATCGATCTTTTTTTCAGTTCGTTAAGCCATTTGCGCTTACACACCAACAACAAAAAAGGTTCGAAAGGACAGGTTAACTGTAAATTCTTATACTTCGCTTGATTATAAATATCCACCAAAGCTTCCTGAAAAATATCGGCAGCATCATCGGCATTCCCATTATTAAATAGAACGAACGACTTTACCTTTCCTGCACACTTCTTATAAATTTCATTCACCAAAGCCACTTCATTGTTTAAAAGTGCAATAAGGTAACGCTGGTCTTCGTGTACTTTTTTGGCCATTGATTATTGATTTATGTTAAAAGTATCATTTATTAGGGAAAGTAAAAAGGATTTTAAACGAACAGAAAAGCAGTACCACAATATCCTACAATCGTTCGTCCCACTTTCGCTCATAGTCCTCGCAACTCGCTACGCTCGGCTACGGGCTAATCCGCTCAATTGGGTTTAGGTTACTCCAACCAGTGCTAATAAACCAATGTGAATTTGGCTAATGCTATTGGGTCTCCTATGTATCTATGTGGTTCATAAAGAGAAAATATAAGCACATAGACACATAGAGGTACAGCCAACCATGCTCCTTTACGATTTCTTTTCTTACTTCGCGTTAAATTAAATCATAGGGGTAACATTTTTTCATCGTGCTTGATATATCTCCAAACGGCGATTGCTGAAAAGCCATAACAGAGTAAGCAGCACTAAACTTCAGAAACGATGAAAACTTTCAACTTAAAAAATACGCTTTCTATCATTGCCTTGGCATTATTGGTTACGGCATTATTTCAGGCATGCAAAAAAGATCGAAGCCAAAGAAATTCGGCCTACAGCGCCGCAGAGTTTACCGCTATTTTTGGTCCGCAAGCACAGCGTTTACAAATTAACGCCAACACAGCTAATACCTTTACTTTAAAAGGCGGCACAAAAATTACCATTCCAGCAAATGCCTTTAAGTTAAATGGAACTACTGTAACAGGCAACATAGTCATTACCGCAGCTGAATTTTTAAAACGTAGCGACATTATATTTAGCGGTACCAACACCAATCACATTAGCGGCGCACCGCTGGAGTCAGACGGTTTCATTTACCTTAATGCCTCAGTAAACGGCATCAATGTAGATAAAGCCCTTGGTGCAAACATTGAGATTGCCATTGCTACTAATAATACCCGTGCTACACAAATTTGGGAAGGTGTAGAAAAAGTAAACAATGCTAATCAAATGGCTTGGCAAGCTCCTGCACAAAATCCCAATGGAGCTGGCGGTGGTGTACGTGAAAGTCTTCCAGTAGCGGGTTTTTACAACTTTCAAATGGGCAATTTAGGCTGGATCAACTGTGATGTTTTTTATGCCTATACCAACCCCAAAACTACTACTAGGGTAACCATTGCTAATAACCCTGGCAGCTTTGCCACTTTTATGGGCTATACGGGCGAAACTTTTGTTTTCTTTTGTGCCAAAGGCAGTAAAGTGGTGGCACAATTATATACGCCAGATGGCCCTAACGGTGTAAAAAGCTATACCGATATGATGCCCATTGGCGTAGAAGGAAAATACATATCCTTTTCTATCAAAAATGGCAAGTATTATTATGCTGATTTGACCACCACCATTACCGCAAACCAAAACATTAGCCTAACCTTAGCGGAAACAACAGAAGCAGCCATACAACAGGCCATTGATGCCCTCAACAATTATTAAAGTTTTTACCCAAATAAATTGACTTTAAAACCGCTTCGCAAATCAGCAGTGATGGTACACCAACCGTCATTGCTGGTAGCGGGGCAATTGCGTTTAAAGTAATTGAATATCATCGATAAACAGGCTTACTTATTCATCAAAATTATTCCCTATATTTAGTCAACCATGAGAAAATTATTGACGTTTTTCTTGCTCTATTTTTACGGTGCCACTGTAAATGCTCAAACTGCTCAAGTACTGCCAAGCGATACCGTACCTGCTATGATCCATTACAAAACAGAAAATGGCATTACAAAATTTAGCAGCGAACTAAGGCCTTTACGTCCTATTGCGGGCGCCCCAGCCCCATTTTACACTTACTTTTGGGAGTTTGGCGATGGAGGTTTCAGTTTTGAAGAAAGCCCCTCTCATGTTATACGCTATGATTCGATTATGGTGCGTTTATTTGCCACCAACAATTACGACGACGGCAAACGTCCTCCTACCCGACCGAAACCAATTATCAGGCCTCCTGGTCCTAAACCTGCTGTAGCCAAGCCTATGCTCGCCTCCAACGGGGGGTATAATCTTTTTAAGATGGGTGGCAACATTGAAATGAAGACGAACTGTATGCCCAAACCTGGAGACGATATGATGTTGGTACTGGGCTACAGAAATAAGGCAGAAAATGGGCAAAACAACCTGAACGGTACCTTGGCCATTTTATATAACGATATAGAATTTAGTCAAAATAATTTTGAACTGGCAGAAGCAAGAACTTACCATAACGAGAAAAAATCAGATCTTAAACCACTTTTAAATACGGCTTTCCTGAAAAACAAAAATCAGGAACCTGTTTATTACGCTTCTTCAGAAAAGCACTTCAATTTATCTCCTGTCGAAAAAGTATTACTGAAAGACCAAGCTAAAGCATTTAAAAGTCAACAAAGCTGGAAATTTGAAAACCTACAGCAAAACGAAGAACGCTTTGTGTTTATGCATTTCAAAACCACCCCCGAAATGCTCAAAGACACCAATGCCGTAGTACGCATAGCGGGTGCTTTTATTCCTGATAACCCTTTGGTAGAAACGGAATTTTTCACTTTGGAGTTGCAAATTGTGGCTTCTCACGATCCTAACAAAATGGTACTGCGTAAAAGCAGAATGAATTACCGCTTTACGGGCAAAAACAGAGAACTTACCTACAAAGTACGTTTTCAAAACACGGGAAAAGGGCCAGCAAAAAAAATTGATGTAGGCGTAAATATTTCTGAAGTGTTTGATCCAACCACACTAAAAGTAGTAAAGACAAAACCCGAGGTTGCTAACTGCGACTCAGCTTACGCCAATCAAAGTTGCTTAAAAACCTCTTTTAGCACAGACAGCGTCCATTTTGTTTTTACCAATATCTATTTACCTGGCATGCAGCAAAAGGGTGTAAAAGATGCAGATTCGACCCAAGGCT
>NZ_JAELTX010000176.1 GCF_016429065.1 Pedobacter sp. ASV17 | reverse complement strand
GGCTTTAAGCAATTGGTTCTTTTTACTGCTAACGTTCATCATTAAAAACAATTAAAAATCAAACTTAACGCCTAGGTTATATCTCGGACGGTAATATTCTATCTGTCTGCTTTGGTTGCTCAAGCCTTGATAATATCTCAATGGCTGATTGGTTAAATTGGTTGCTTCGGCAAAAAACCTAGCTACTTTCGACACTTTAAAAGAGGCGTTAGCATCTAAAAAGAACTGCTTATCATAAAACACATCGCCAAAAGTATCCGCACCCAACTCATCAATATAAGCAGCAGTGTAGTTGGCCGAAATCCTTGCTGAGAAACGGCTATTTTCCCATGATAAAGATGCATTAAGCATGTGTGGTGCAGTCCCTGGTAAGGTCATTCCCTCTCTCAATTCGCCATCGCTATTGGTCACCCCTTTAGCTTTTGATTTGGTATAGGTATAGTTGGCATAAATACCAAAACCTTTTAAAAACTTGCCTGGCAAAAAGTCCAATTGTCTTTGTGCAGCCACCTCAAAACCATATACGTTTACGCTTTCGCCGTTTCTGCTTTGGGTAAAGGCCCATTGCTCCCCCGCTGGAATTGGATTGGCCAAATCAGGAAAGTCGTTTGCAAATTTTGAAGTGGTGTAAGCTCTATCACTATAGGTGTAGATGAAGTTTTTCAATCGCTTATAGAAAAAGCCTCCCGAAATTAAACCTACTGATTTAAAATACTGCTCAGCCATCAAATCGAAGTTATAGGCATAGGTCGCATCCAAATTCGGGTTACCCGCAGACATTTCCTCATCACCCGCAATGATACCCACAAATGGCGTAAGTGCATAGTAGTTTGGTCTAGCCAATGCTGTAGTGAAAGCACCACGTAAAATCAAATCGTCATTTGCCTGATATTTCAAGGTTAAGCTTGGCAACCAATCAGAATAGCTATTTTTTGAGGTACGTTTACCAGCCAATTCTTCCTCTTCTTCAATCACGTTACCTGTGTAGTTGATTCTGGTATGCTCCATACGCAAACCTACAATGGCCGATAGTTTTTCGGTCAAATCTTGGTCCCAACGTAAATAACCTGCTAAAATGTTTTCCTTAGCGTTGTAATTAAGCGCCAAGTATTCTGCTGCTGCATCTGTAGCTTCAAATACGGCTGGATTGTTCAAATTCAAACTTGCCAAATAAGCTCTGCTAGCAAATAATCCAGGTACATACTGGCTACCTGCCTGAAACTTTCTGCCATCAAAATAACTGTTCGGAATTTGGCCCAAGTTAGGAATCAAGTCACCATCAATAGGTTCAAACTCGGTGAAGCTATTGTTACGGTCTTTTTTCTTAATTCTCAATCGACCACCAAAACGTAAACGACCTTTTTGTCCGTCAACTACCGATAATGGCAACCTAAAATTAAGCTTGGCTCCAAATTCACTTTCTTTGGTTAAATCTGTATTTTCCGAGATGGTGTTTAAGCCTACTGCATTTGCATCAAAATTGGTGGTCGTAAACAATGGATAATCAGGACTTCCCGTAAAGTTGATGGTTCTGTTGCTTTGTCTGAAAAGCATGTAACGCTCATTCGGGCGGTATTCTCTAGCGGTTGAGTAGCTTGCTGCCCAGTCCATATCCAATCCCGAGGTAATTAAATGCTCACCACGCAACGAGTAGTTTTGCACACGTTGGTCTTCTAAACGGGTCATTTTATTTCTGTCGTTATCAATACCGCCTTTGGTTTGTAAACCAATACGACCTCTATAACCAATAATGGCATTGCTGGCGTTGTATTGTGGCGCAATATTGTCGATACGCATACGGTACCTGTTTTCTCTATCATCACGCCAGTTGTACATGGCATTGGCATAAATGGTGTGGTTTTCGCCTAATTTAAAATCTAGCGCAGCCGCCACACTTCTTCTGATACGTTGCACATCGTATTTTCTGATATCGGTTTCTTCTACGTAGGTATTTCCAAAATCATCTTTTGCCCAAACAGCCTCTACGTTATCTGAACCGTACACGTTATTGTTGTAAGAACCACTTAACACCATACCAATGGCATTTTTCGCAAAGCGATTTCCATAAACAAAACCACCTGTGTACAACATTTTATCTCTAATAGGATTGTAACCTGTAGATAAAGTAGCCGAAATACGTTCACCATTTGGAGAGGCACGGGTAATCAAATTTACCGAACCTCCAATCGCATCAGCATCCATATCAGAAGTAAGGGTTTTATTGACTTCGATGCTGGAAATCATATCCGAAGGAATCAAGTCCATTTGCACTCTTCTGTTATCACCTTCGGCAGATGGAATACGGTCGCCGTTAAGCATTACCGAGTTCAACTCTGGTGCCAAACCTCTTACAATGATGTTACGGGCCTCGCCTTGGTCGTTCTGCATAGTAATGCCTGGTACACGACGTAAAGCTTCACCAATGTTCGCATCAGGGAAACGTCCAACTTGGTCGGAAGAGATGATGTTGGTAATGTTAGATTTGTTTTTTTGTTGGTTAAGCGCTCTGGCTTGTCCACGTAACCTATCGCCCATTACCGTTACTTGGTTCATGGCTACGGCACCATCTTCCAAATAAAAATTAATGACTGTGTTACCACCTTTTGAAACGGTTACGCTTTGCTTTTGGCTTTGATAGCCCATGTAGATGACTTCTACTTCATAAGTACCTTCTGGTACTTTCAAAAATTCATAATCTCCAATTTGATTGGAAATGGTATAACGGTTACCAACATTTAGTTTAACGGTAGCACCTGGTAACGAGGCCTTCGTCATTTTTTCAATTACCTTACCTGTAATTACACCACTACCTTGCTGGGCGTGGCAAAATACTACAGCGAATAGTAAAAGTACTGAAGTAAAGAGTGTTTTCATTTCTGCTTTTAATTTGTTTGAAAATCTTATCGACACGAAATTGAAAATTATACCTGCTAGGCACCGCAATTACCGCGTTACAAAAAAGAAACCACCATGAACAAGCCGTTAACAGAGTGGCAGCAAGGCTTTTACATACAAACACAACACCTTGTTTTTCAAACCATTGCAAACATCCAAAAAGTCCATTAACATTCTATTGCCTTAATGATAAGTTAAGGTTAACTACCTAAAGTGGAAAAACCGAAAACCTTTGCCTTTGGCCTGCTGTTAGTAAAGCCTAACATTAAGAATAGAACATTATGAAAACTCAATTTAAGTTGCTAGCCATCTTTTTAATGATACCGCTCCTTTTTTTAGCTTGTAGTAAAGATGATGATCCTGCTGATAATGATTTATTTGTGGGCACCTATAATGGTACCATCAGTTACACCAGTGGTTCCACTTCTATCCGTACCGAAACAGGCAAAGTAACGGTAGTGAAAACTGGCAATAATTATGATTTTAAATTTTCGGATGGAATCCCCGACTTGAATGGAGTGCAGTTCCAGAAGAATGAAAACGAGGCTATTTCTGTTGGAAACGACGAAAGCAAGTACATTAGAATTACGGCAGGAGTGCTAAAAATAGCTTTTACCAAGGATGGTGCCATTTGGACCGCCGACTGTACAAGGTAGTTTGAACAAGACTTACGCACAATCAAAGAGACTTACGAAGTTTTGGAAACTTCGTAAGCCTTGATTTTATTAATTGGTCTTAATTTGTTTAGGGTCGTTCACCACTAATTGCAGCTTATCTTTAAATAGCGTCACTTTTCCTGTTACACAAATACGTTTGTTCTCAAACATCTCTACAGGTTCTTTCTCGAATTTGCTTCTATCGGCTTTAAATACCACTACGGTAATTACTTCCTTTGGGAATTTACCACCCAAGTTAAGCAAGCTTAAATTCTCGAGACTACGGGCACTATATACCGAATCGCAAAGGGTAACTTCTTTGCCTACGTGGTTAACTACTTCTTTTATAGATACGGTGGTTTGGCTTTTGGCAGCCATAAAGGCTAAGCCAAGTGCTAAAGTAACAATCAGTTTTTTCATAAAGTGAAGATACCAATTACAACTTTAAGCTATATCATATTTTGTGATAGGTATTCTTTTTTGTGATAAACCTATCCCTAGCCCTCTCCTTTTCATCAAAGCGTCATTCCCGCGAAGGCGGGAACCACGAAGTGCTCATCATAGATAATATTAAAACGTGTTAAAGCCTACTACGGCATTACGATTGCCAGTCGAGCTGGCAATGACGGCAAGGTAGTAAAACCCTCTCTCCGCTATGCGGTCTCTCTCCCTACGAGGGAGAGAATAGGGCTTGGGAAAGGCAGCATAAACTTTAATGTTGATTAAACAAAAAAGCCATCCATTACAGACGGCTTTTTAAAACAACAATATAAAATCTTACTTAGTGACCAAACCAAATATGGCTACTAGTTTTTGATTGTGATAGAGGTTAAATGTTTGTTCGGCGATGTCGTAAGTTAAATTTTCAAGAGAGATTAGTTTTAAAAACTCTCCTTCTACATTGTTATCCAAACATGCTTTTTGGGTACTGGCCACTTTAGAAAAAGCTATTTTGTTTTTCCCCGTAAACTGCACAGCACCAAAGTAACCGTTGCAACCTGTATTGCCACTTACACTGCTTTTTTTCATGTCAAAGTTCATGGTGGCAGTACTATTGGTTAAGGTTTGGTTGTTAATGGAAATTAGTTTCCAGCTGTATTTACCTAGAAAGGCAAGGGCTTTGGCATCTGCTTTTTCGGCTTTTACTTTTTTCTTGCTCAATACTTTTACTACTTCATATTTATACGAAGAAGCATCGGCAGGAACGTTTTTAAGTTTGGTACGTTTTACCTGCACTTTGTAACGGTATCCTTCTTGGTATTTGAAGTTTTGAAAGCCAGTGTAGAAGTATTCCCAATCTTTGCTGCTTTTATATTTCACCAAGTAGCATTTCATAGGACCTACGCCTGTGCAATCTGCTCTGTTCTCTTTGATTTCCATGGTGATGATTTCGCTATTGGCCGTAGCTTTTGCGAAGGTAGTAATGGTAAGGAGCGCTATTAATAGGGATGTTATTTTTTTCATGTTTTTATTCTTTTTTGATCGTTAGATCAGTTTTATTATTTGCCTATATGATGTGTAGTGAAAGGCTTTTCCATAAAAATTAGAAAAATCTAATTAAAGATAACTGATTTTGTGGGAATTAAAATGTAAATAAACTTTCGACGCAAACAATAAATCACTCTAAAAGCCTGCTATTTTTTTGCAAAATAATACCACTGCCATAGGGTTGACACTTATCCCTATTAGGTTTGCCTTGTCACTAAATATTTAAGTAATGAGATTTTTTCACTATTGGCTGCTTTTCGCTCTTGTGCTTCTAGCATCTGCAACCGAATCACAGGTACACTCAAAACAATCTAACAAAATGAACCATCAAACTATCCAAAAATTCTACATCGTTGGAATTTCAGTAAGAACTACCAATCAAAACGGACAATCAGCCAAAGATATTGAAGCTTTATGGGGCAAGTTTTGGGGCGAGGAAATTCAAAAACAAATCCCGAACAAGCTGAACGATGATATTTATGCCGTTTACACGGATTACGAAACGGATTTCAATGGTCCTTACACCACCATCATTGGCTTGTCGGTTAGCTCTTTAAAAGACATTCCAAAGGGATTTGTAGGTATTACCATTGAAACGGCACAATACCAAAAGTTTGTTTCGAAAGGAAAAATGCCTGCTGCAGTTTTTAATACTTGGCTAGAAATATGGGGTAATAAAAATCTTAACCGTGCTTACAAAGCGGATTTTACGGTTCATGGCAAGAAATATTATGATGGGGACAATGCGGAAGTGGAGACTTTTATTTCTGTGAAGGAATAGATAGGTGTTAATTAAAATTATACAAATGGGATTATACAAAATGGGATTATACAAAAAGCGGACAATTAATTGTCCGCTTTTTGTAATTCATAATTAACACAAGCGCCGCTACGCTAGTGCTTGTGTCAGAGGGGAGAAGTCTATTATTTAAAATAGAATCTATAAATCAAATTATCCTCATAATTTATTTCATCCAATTTGTCCTTCTCTTTATTTAACAGGTAAATCAACCTAATGC
>NZ_JAELTX010000175.1 GCF_016429065.1 Pedobacter sp. ASV17 | reverse complement strand
GCCCATTGGGTACTGCTCTTTAATTTTTGTTCTTTAGTCTTTGTTCTTTACTCCTTTATCTTTACTCCTTTATCCTTGCTCCTTACTCCTTATTCCTTATTCCTTATTCCTAAATCCCTCTTCTGCTCTTTTCTCTGCTAATCAAAGACAGTTCCCTGCTTGTTTGACCAGCGACAGAAGTATTTTCTTGGGCTCTTCTGAACAAATAAGGCATTACCGCTTTAATAGGCCCGTAAGGAACATATTTAGCTACGTTATAGCCTACGTTAGATAAGTTGAAGCTTAAATTATCGCTCATTCCCAATAACTGGGCAAAATAAACATGCGGGTGGTTATGGGCAATGCCATTGGCATCAATCAGTTCGGTAAGCAAACGACTACTTTCTTCGTTATGCGTACCGCATACAAAACCAATGCGATCGATATTGGCTACACAGAAACGCAATGCTTCATTGTAATCATGGTCTGTAGCGGCTTTGTCTACCTGAATTGGTGATAGATATCCCATTTCTTCGGCACGTTTACGCTCTTTTTCCATGTAAGCGCCACGAACCAATTTAGCACCTAAAATAAAATCAGCTTCTTTGGCAATTAAAAGGTCAGCCTGTAAGCTGGTCAATTTATCGTGACGGTAAATTTGATAGGTATTAAAAACGATGAGCTGTTCTTTATTGAACTTTATCATCATTTCTATGGCCAACAAATCAATGGTATTCTGTATCCAAGTTTCCTCAGCATCAATCATTACAGGTACTTTTCTTTCGTAAGCGGTACGACAAATTTTCTCGCAACGTTGTTTTACACGCTCAAATTCCTCTTTCTCGGTAGCATTTAGTTCTTGCTTGGCATCCAATTTTTCCAATAAGGCAAATCGGCCGATACCAGTTACCTTAAAAACGGTAATTGGAATTCTCGGATCTCCATCGGCACGTACAATCGTTCTAATGATTTCTTCACAGGTAAAATCAAACACATGCTCCTCATCCTCGCCTTCAACCGAGTAATCTAAAATAGTGCCCACCTTACCTTGGTGCAATTGCTCAATAGTGTGTTCACATTCGGCAATGGTTTCGCCACCACAAAACTGCTTGAAAATAGTGGCTTTAATCGCGCCTTGAATAGGCAAACCAACATTTAACATGAAATTAGTGATGGGAGGACCAACTTTAGTCAAAAAATTACTCCCTATGATTTTAAACAACCAGTAGGCCTGCTTTAATTCAGCATCAGATTTGTGTCGAAACGCCACTTCAGTGTTATTGAAGTCTATTTTTTGCTTGGGGGAAGCATCCATTTTTATAAGTATTTAGTCAGAACGCTGCAAAAATATAAATAACTAGCCATCTAAGCACGAAAGACTTTCAAATAATCGTAAATTTGCGCCGCCATGATTAAATTTAAACTTGAAGGAGAATTTATTCCCTTAATCGCATTGCTAAAAGCTACTTCGCTGGTACAGAGTGGCGGAGAAGCACAGTCCATCGTAGAAGAAGGCCTAGTTAAAGTTAACGGAACCACCGAAGATCGCAAACGTTTAAAGGTGCGTATTGGCGATAAAGTTGAGTTTATGGGCAAAATAATTGAAGTGATTTAATGGAAGCACTAAAAAACAACGATCATTTTATTCATTTCGAAAGTGGACTAGAGCCATTGAGAGATATCCTTGCAGCCAAAAAATATAGCAAGGTATTTGTCTTCGCTGATTCGACCACGGCAGAAGTGTGCATGCCTGTTTTTAGAGATTTATTGCCCGACTTAGAGGATTTTGATATTATTGAAACCGATGCGGGAGAAGAAAATAAAAATATTGATTTCTGTATCGGCATTTGGAAAACCCTTTTGGATTTTGAGGCCGACAGAAAATGCTTGATGATCAACCTTGGTGGTGGCGTAATTACCGACATGGGTGGTTTTGTAGCCTCAACTTACAAACGCGGCATCGATTTTATCAATATCCCCACTACCCTACTTTCGCAGGTTGATGCCTCTGTAGGTGGCAAAACAGGAATTGACATTGATAACATCAAAAATATGGTGGGCACTTTTGCCTTACCACAAGCGGTGTTTATCGAGAATAGTTTCTTGGCTACTTTGCCAGAAAGGGAAATGCTATCAGGCTTTGCCGAAATGATTAAACATGGCCTTATTGCTGATGCAGCCTATTATCAAGAGCTGAAAAATAGCGATTATCGTCAGATCAGTGCGCAAGCCATTTATCACTCCGTTAAGATTAAAAACGAAGTGGTATTGACTGATCCATTTGAAAAAGGATTGCGAAAGATTTTGAATTTTGGACATACCATTGGCCATGCTGTAGAAGGTTATGCCTTGGTAAATGATAAAAAACCCCTAACGCATGGCGAAGCCATTGCCATAGGAATGGTTTGCGAGGCTTACTTATCCGCCAAATACTGTAACCTTTCTACCACTGAACTTGATGAAATTGCAGCTTATATTTTATCAATTTATCCTAAATATCACATCAAACCAAAGAGTTTTGATGCGCTAATGGTATTAATGCAAAGTGATAAAAAGAACGAGGACGGATTTATCTTATTCTCTTTATTGGACCAGATTGGCAAGTGCGTTTTCAACTGCAAGGCCACCAAGGAAGATATTTTTAATAGTTTAACATATTACAATAGTTTATAGTCTATGAAGTTTACCGGAAGTGATATTTCTGTAGGCACATTATTTGGTTTCGTCATTGTGCTCACCATCGTTGAAATGTATTTCAGCTATAGGCACGACAAAAAGCTTTACACCAAGAGAGATACTTGGACCAACATTTATCTAATGCTTTGTGCCGTAGTCATCAACCTAAGTATGAAGGTGGCCACCTTTTATTTATTAGATTACTGTTATCAATTTAGGCTTTTCGAAATCCAAAGCCCTTGGATTTATTGGACGGTACTGGTGCTAGCTCAAGATTTCCTTTATTGGTTTTTACACACCGTTGGCCATTATGTGCGTTTCTTTTGGGCCATGCACGTTACACACCATTCGTCGGAGCATTTTAATTTAACCACTGGTTTTCGTTCAACGGTTTTTGAACCTTTGTACAGGGTGTTCTTTTATTTGCCTTTGGCTTTTATGGGCTTTAACGCCTTGGATATCCTCTTTGCTTACCTTGTTACCCAAATTTATGGCAACTTGGTACACACTCAAACGGTAATGAAGTTCCATCCTATTTTTGAATATATCTTTGTTACGCCTTCTCACCATAGGGTGCATCACGCTTGTAATGTGCGTTATCTGGATAAAAACATGGGTATGGTACTTATTTTATGGGACAGGATGTTTGGCACTTTCCAGGAGGAATTACCAGAAGACAAAATAAAATATGGCCTAACCACGCAACCAGAAGATACTGGAGCCGTAAATATCATTTTTCATGAGTTTATTGCATTGGGGAAAGATGTAAAAAAAGCACCTACTTTTTGGGACAAGGTTAAATACATTATCAATCCACCAGGATGGAGCCATGATGGAAGCACCAAAATTGCCAAAATCATGCAACAGGAGCTACAGGAAGAGGAAAACAAAAGCAAAGTAGTTGGCAACAGCATTAAAACCTTTAGCTAAAAGTCATCGGGTTTGGGGTATTATCCTTTTTAACATCACCTCGTAGTGGTATAACATTTATAAAACAATAGATAAATATCCATACGACTCCTACAGAGTCGTATATTGGAACTACATTTTCTTTCTATAGGCATCAAAATCCTACTAAGTTTCGCTTAATTTAGATATGAGATGTTACTTATCAAGCATTTTAACACGTATTAAAATACCGTTTCGTTTTTCAGTCCAAAAACAACAAAATTAAATTCTGATAAAATTATTTTCATTTAGGTATTGACAAATTAAATTTGTTGCTGTACATTTGGCAACATAAAGCAAAAAATGAATTTTAACACTACATATTGGTTTGGTTACTTTTACTACTTTAGTAAGAGCCAGGACTAGTATGCAGAAAAATAGATAAAAATATTTAAAATGTATGAAAGGGTCCTGGCTAAATAAGCCAGGACCCTTTTTCGTTTCACAACATTATGAAAACAAAAACCAGGGTAGCCATACAAGGCATTAAGGCATCATTCCACGAAGAAGCAGCTTACAAATTCTTTGGCAGAGACATTGAAACCGTTGAATGCAATTCGTTCAAACAAACTTGCGACGTTTTAGATGAAAACAAAGCCGATTTTGTGGTAATGGCCATTGAAAACTCTATTGCTGGTAGTCTTTTACCCAATTACACCTTAATCCGCGAATATAATTTCGCGGTAGTTGGCGAGGTTTACCTACCTATTCAATTGCACTTATTGGCTTTACCTGGTGTAAAATTTGAAGACATTAAAATAGCGACCTCTCACCCTATCGCGATCAGACAATGTGTTGATTTCTTTGAAGAATTCCCTCAAATACAAGTAATTGAAGGAAACGACACCGCTGCTTGTGCAAAGAAAATCAAAGATAACCAGTTGAAAGATACCGTGGCTATCGCCAATGCTTTAGCTGCCGAAACCTACGGACTGGACATTATTGAAAGAAGAATAGAGTCGAACAAGAAGAACTTTACCCGTTTCTTAATTCTTAGAAAAGACAAAACCGAAGTAGAAAAAGGAATCAACAAAGCTTCTATTTGTTTCCAAGTGGGTCACCACGTAGGGGCGTTAAGCCAAGTATTACAAATATTTGCAGAGCTGAATGTGAACTTAACCAAGATCCAATCCATGCCTGTGCTAGGCCGTCGTAACGAGTACTATTTCTATGTAGACATTGAATGGAAAAGTATCGAAAACTATGATGCCGCTATTAGAAAAGTACTAAAGTTCACGGTCAACTTCAACATCATGGGCGAGTACGTGAAAAATGATAAAGTGTAAAATGGTTAACCGTTGAAGCTGTAAAATTGTTTAACTGACATTAAACTAACCAGTTCAACAATAAAACACAAAACGATTAACCAATTCAAACAAATAACCGATTAAACAACAAAAAATAAATATCCTAAAAAATGAAATTAAGTTTAAACATTGAGCCATTAGAAAACTGGCTATCCGCTAAAAACCAACCATTATTAATCTCAGGACCTTGTAGCGCTGAAACAGAAGATCAATTATTAACCACGGCACATTTATTGGCTGCTACTGGCAAAGTAAGTGTATTAAGAGCTGGTATTTGGAAGCCTCGTACCCGTCCGGGAGAGTTTGAAGGTATTGGCAGCATTGGCTTAGAGTGGTTAAAACGCGCTAAAGCAGAAACTGGTTTACCTACAGCAGTTGAGGTAGCAAACGCTAAACACGTTGAAGAAGCTTTAGCAGCTGGTGTTGACATCCTTTGGATTGGTGCCCGTTCTACAGTAAACCCTTTCACTGTACAAGAAATTGCTGATGCCTTAAAAGGTCATGATATCCCTGTATTGGTAAAAAACCCAGTAAACCCTGATCTTCAATTGTGGATTGGTGCGATTGAGCGTATCAATAAAGCAGGAATTACTAAAATTGGTGCTATTCACCGTGGTTTCTCTTCGTTCGAAAAATCTTCTTTCCGTAACGAGCCGATGTGGGAAATGGCGATCCAATTGAAAACCCTTTGCCCTGAATTGCCAATCATTAACGACCCAAGCCACATTTGTGGTAACCGTGAGTTGATCCCTTACATTTCTCAAAAAGCGTTAGACTTAGACATGCAAGGTTTAATGATCGAGTCGCACTTGGATCCTTCAGTAGCTTGGACAGATGCTAAACAACAATTGACACCAGCAGCGGTTAACGAGTTAATGGAGCGCTTAACCGTACGTGAGCCAGAATCTCAAAATGAAGCTTTTGTAGAT
Source organism: Pedobacter sp. ASV17 (assembly GCF_016429065.1). GTDB lineage: Bacteria > Bacteroidota > Bacteroidia > Sphingobacteriales > Sphingobacteriaceae > Pedobacter. The sequence continues at coordinate 242 of NZ_JAELTX010000175.1, read as the reverse complement.
AAATTAGCTGAACTACGTAAGCAAATTGATAAAATTGACGACTTGTTATTGCAAAAATTAGGTGAGCGTATGAAAATCGTTGAGAAAATTGGCGAGTACAAACGTGATAACCAAGTAACTGTTTTGCAAGTTAACCGTTGGGATGAAATCCTTAAAAAAGGAACTGCATTTGCAAAAGCATTGAAATTGGATGAACACTTTACCGAAAAATTCTTGGAATTGGTACACGGTGAATCTATCCG
>NZ_JAELTX010000174.1 GCF_016429065.1 Pedobacter sp. ASV17 | reverse complement strand
AGGCAAAGAACTGCCTTCGAGTACTTTTTCTGCTCCAGAACGATAGCCAATTTCAGTAAGCCAATTGAGGTGCTGACTTTTCAGTTGATACTGTAAATTACCGCCCCAACTGTTTCCTTCGTACACTCTAGAAGTAGAGGTGGTAAAAGTGGTAGGTAATTCAAGTTGTCCCAAACCTAAAAACTTGTAGAGACGGTGGTTGATATTGGTGTTTTTAGTTTCTAGGGAAACATCTTCGCGATAGCGTTGGTAACTGGCATTGATGCCCAAAGCATGTTGTTTGGAAACGTTCCATACCAGCGCTGGCATTACCTTAATTTGGTTGTTGGTCGTTAATGGGCGTGGATCATTTTGTCGTGAGCCTGTACCCACATCAAGCGCTGCACTTAGCCCTACATGTATTTTTTGATGGAACAATGCGGGGCTACTGGCTTTTACCTCCAGGGTGTAAAGCTGCTTTTTCCAATCGCCACCAATCGAGTCGGCCAGCAAGTAAGGGGTGCCTCGGTAGGGATCCATCACATCGTTCATGCGCACGGCTTTTTCCCATTGTTGGGCATAGCCAAATCGGCCGTAAAACAATGTCTTGCCCAAATACAAATATCTTTCGGTATCAAAACGCAGTTGCTGAATTTTTTGGGCCTGTTGCGCAAGTTTATAGGAACCGTCAATTTGCTGGTAACCTGCTGCGGTTTTCCCAAAATTCAACAGACTATCTTTCATCAGCCCAGCAGCATTTCCACTATTTTTCCAAACGGCATGATACTTTAAAAAGTAGGCATAATTTGCCAATACCGCGGAAGTGTCTAAAGGCGTTTGCTGCGCCCTTAGACTTAAGTGACTGCCTAGTAAAACAGCCCAAATGATGATCCTAAACTTGTTTATTGGCATGATTATTCCCAGCCTTTAGGCAAAATATTTTTGGTTACAGTAAAGTCGTTGCTAGAGTTGTTGGTGTCTTGTAATACTCGGCGTCCGTTAACGGTCGAACGCACTTTACGTACAATCGCCTCTTTTACATAAGTTCCAGAGCAATATTGGAAACCAGCATCTAGCGCCGTAGGAAAGCGTTTAAAATCAACCGCCGCTGCGTTGGTATTCGCTTCCACGGCATCAATAATAACTGATCCTGGTACTTCCATAAATAACCTGGTATTGGTGCTGTTAGGTTCGGTTAATTGTCTGTAGCTGCTGATATTTTTGGTTTTGAAAATCACCATACTTGGCCCGAAAACGGTCGTTAACCAGTTATTGGTAGAAGTAGTGAACAATACCAAGTCCATGTTTGGCACATCAGGATTGTCTACATCTTTTCCTGTACTGGCTACGTAACCTTCAAAATCTGAAATGCCTTTGCCCAAGTCTACTGAATTTGGATTACCAGCGGCGTCACTTTTATGGTTAATGCCATTGCTCGAAATCACAATAGATTCTCCTGGTTTAATAGGGTGAGATTTTCCAGTACCAGGAATCATCCAAACCGTAGTGAGGTATACGTTGCCAGCGCTTTTATCGAAAGCAAAAGGAATGGAAGAAGCCGAAATTCTGGCCGAACCACCACTTTCACCAAGATAAAGGCTATCGGCATAAATCACCTCGGTAGAGTTGTTGTAGATTTCGTAGAACTGATCGGTAAAGTAAGTGCCGTTAGAAGGTGTTCTGGAACCTGTGTAGTAAATTTGTTTAAATACCAATCCACCTACTTTGCTGCCTGCAAGTTTAAGGTCTAAATTGCCATTAGCGGTGATGAACTGATTGGTAGCCGAAGCGTTTAAGAAAACCTCGGTTTCAAAGCCCGTTAAGGTTAAAGCCTCTGTAGCGCTCACCGTTTTTTCTACACTCACTTGGTAATTGCCAGGAAGTAACGAAGCAAAAGTAGCCACACCCTCAGCGTTGGTCGTGGCTGTTTCTTTAGCGTTGGTAGTGGTGTTGGTAAGGGTAACCTTGGCCGTGCCCGCTTTGCTTTGTGCATAGTTGTCGGGATAGCTTACCGTTACCGTGTAGCTTACGGTAGGGGCAACAGTATTAGATTTCTTACATGCTTGTATGGCAATAAAGAGTATGGAGAGCAAAAGTGAAACGTAGAGATTTGTTTTTTTCATGTTTATGAGGATTTAAAATTTAATACTGATTTCGGAGCCAAAAAATAACTTGGGATTGCGGCGATTATACTGCCCAGCCCAGCGGTTGCTTTCTTCTAGTGGGCGGTCCATTAAAACGTTATTGGCAAAGAATGAAAAGCTCATTGCCTTGCCAATTTCTTTGGTCAATCGGAGGTTAAAAAGCCACAAAGGCTTCCATTTTTCGGTGGTGTAATATTCCTTGGCAATGTTCAGGTTCAGCTCGTTATCATTAATGATGGTAGGGCTGTTGCGCTGTTCGTTGCTAAGCCAAACCACATTGCCGTTGCTGTTCTGTATATAACCAATGGGGATAGATTGATAACCGAGGTATTTGTTCTTGTCGATCCAAATGGTTTGAGTGGCCAAAGTAACCACCAACCTTGCCTGTGGAATATGGTGGATCATGCGTAGCGTGCTGCTCGCTCGGGTGTAATCTGTTCCTCTGCCTCTATCATAAATGGGCACTTTGGAAGGTTCGGCACCAGAGTTTTGTCGTTTTACAATGTAATAGCCAGTGTTGATGCTTTGGGTGTTTAACCAAGCACCATTAAGCACAAAAGAAGTTTTGATGGCTTCGAAATGTCCCAAATCCAAATCAAATTCAATGCCTTTGTTTTTGGTGTCTACACTATTGGTAGGCTGATTGTAGCTGGCAAAAAAGTTGTAGCTATTGCCTGGCGCTACTACTGGAGGTTGGCCGCTAGGTGCCGAAACCACCACGTAATTGGTAACAGGAATAAGTACCGAGGTTTGTAAAGTGCTGCCAAAATCGTAGCCGTTTTTAATGTGTTCCTTAAACAAGGTGACCCTTAATTGACGACTGCCAAACAAGGTGTAATCAAATCCCAGTTCGGCTTTGTTGTTGGTGGCTATTTTTAAGTTGTTGTTACCGCTGTTAAAACGTCTGGTGGTTACAATAAGTAAACGCTCCGCAGGATTAGTGGCGTAGTAGTTGAAGTTGAGCAGATCGAAATACGCATCTTGCGGATATAGATACAAAAGGGTAGGAGCCTTGGCGGTAATGCCATAACCACCCCTAATGTTCAATGTATTCGAAAGCTGATAACTCATGTTAAAACGAGGCGACAACACGGTGCCCAGATTGCTGCTTAAAAACTTGGTGGGCTGTATGTTGTCATATCTTAAACCAAATTGCAGATCGATGTTACGGCCGAACAATTTGCCATAAATCTGGTCTTCGGCATAAAATGATAATTGGTTAAGTGCAGGAATGTTTTCGTAGGAGAAGGGCCTCATGGAGCTGTTGCCACTTAAGCGGGGTGGACGGGTTTGATCAAAGCTTTTCCCACTGCCATAATTGGCATCGGTGCGCCACTCGGCACCCATTAAAAAGCGATGGTTAAAATTTCCTGTTTTAAGGAAGAAACTGTTGGTCAGTTTGGCAAATAGGTTAAAAGGTTTTCCTTCTATCCAAACACGACTTAGATACTCGCTGGGTACATATTGGCCTACCATGGTGGTGTCGTTCATAGCGTACGACATCGGGTAGATGTAATTGCTGATCAGGCTTTGCTGGTAACCCCGTTGTAGCGCATAATTTGCACTGATATTGTATTGGATGACTTTGGCAAAGCGCTGGTTAAGGTTCCAACGACCATTGGAAGTGAACCTAAAAGCATTGTCTTTCGCCCTGTTTTCGGTGAGTGTTTTGGCATCGTCAGGGTCTTGCTTCAGCTCATCCATGTTCATCGCGTAAGAAAAACTGGTAGAAGTGTAAAGCGGTTGTTCCTTGAAAAAAGTATTGGAGTACAATAAACTTCCCGTTAACCTATTGTAGGCATCGTAGGCAAAACGAGGGTCTGAATAAGATTTGGTGTAATCGATGTCGGCATTGAGGTTACCCGCTTTTTTGCCAAGGGCGAAACCTTTTCCCAGCCAAAGTTGGTTTAACGTAGGGTTAATTCTTGCTTTTAATTGAAAGGGTGTTTGTCCCGCTTTGGTATTGACCAAGATGGCCCCATTGGTCAAATCGCCATATTCTACCGAAGGCACACCCCTAATCACTTCAATGGATTCAATGTTGTCGGCCGAAATTTGGCGTAAATCCGTACCGCTGCCTGTGCTGGTCGAAAATGAAGCATTGGCGCCAGAACTTGCTGGGTTAAGCACTTGTAAATTGGCATTATTGGAAACTGGAGCACCATTAATAAGTACCGCCGTTCCCAAGCTGCCCATATTATTGGCATTGATTTGGCGTAAGGCCGTTTTGTTGACGTTCGAAAAATCAGGGTTGGTAGCCAAACCACCTGGGAGCAATTGTAAAACATCGGCCAAGCTGGTGGCTTGTAAATGTTCAATGGCTTTTTGCGAGATGACAGACGTGGTAGGGCCGCCAGATTTTTTCTCGGTAGCGACCACCTCCACCTGCTGTAAGGATAACACGTTTTCTTCCAATTCAAAATCAATGCGATATTGATTTCCTATCGCTAAGAACAGTTCCTTTTCCTGTTTTACCATGGTTAAAAACTGCACAGCCAAGGTGGTTTTGCCACCAATTAAATTTTTAAAGCTGTAATGACCATTTTCATCGGTCATGGTGTTGATTCCAAGTTCTTTGAGCAGTACCGTAGCCGAAACAATTGCCTTTCCTGTTTTCTTTTCTTTGATGGTGCCCGAAAGCGTAATGCTTTTATCTAGGGAGACCAGCAAGTTGTTGTTCAGTGAATTTTGAATTGGATAGTTGCTATTGCCCAAATTGCTGGCAGGTAAGGTTGTTGTGGTGCTAGGCTTACCAATTTCCTTGGTTTTTGCTTTGGTTAACGTATAAAAGTTTTTGCCTACGGCATTCCAAGTAATATTGGTTTGCTGTAATAATTTGTTCAGCAAAAACTCGGTCGTTTGGTTGGCAATGTTGGTCACTTCAAAAGTGACTTCAATATCTTTCACCAATTGATGTTCGTAGGTGAACTTTACATTTTTGCGCTTGGCAACAAGGTCTAACGCTTGCTTTAAAGCCATTTTTTGTTGTGCAAAACTCATTACGCTTAGCAGTACCAATAATAAGGTGGTCAAGGTTTTTCTCATGGTTTCACCTCTTTTAACAGGTACACGCCTTCTTTCTCTTGCAGGTTGGTATTGGTGATGTTCGTTAAAATTTGCAGGGCTTTTTCTTGGTCATTAAGTGGCAATATACCATCTATTTCTTTGCGTAAAATGTGAGTGTTTTCAACCTTCAGTTTGATGCCGTAGCTGTCTTCCATCAAGGTTATAATTTGTTTTACGTTGGTACGGTTAAGGGTAACCATTTGCTCTTGCCAATCTCTCACTATTTGCTGTGGTACTGGAGCATTTAGCTGTAATGCTTTTTGGTTGTTGGTGGCCACACTTTGTCCAGGTTTTAGCAATATTTGCTCTTGGTTTTTGGTCACTTTAACCGAGCCCGATAGCAGGGCAACTGAGGTTTGGCCTCTGCGATTGTTGACGGTAAATACGGTTCCTAAAACTTCTACGGCTATTTTATTGTTCAAATGCACAATGAAGGTTTCGCCATCCTTAACCTGTTGTGGATTTTGGTTAAGGTGCTTTACATTAAATTTGATATCGCCTTTGGCCCATACTTCCCTACGTTGTGCTTCGGTAAAGTTCTTTTGGTAGCTAAGGCTAGAGTTTGGACCTAACAATACTTGTGAGCTATCGGGAAGCCAAATGGTTTTGCTTTGACCATTGCCCGTAGCAACATAAATTTCTGAAGTGCTTTTGTATAACCAAATGCTGCCAAAAATGCTGAGCAATACGATGACTGCTGCGGCATATTTTAGATAGGATCGGCGTGAGGTACGGATGGGGATAATTTTTGGTTGATCAGCCGTGGCGGAATCAATTTTATCCCAAAGGGCTTGTTTGCGCTCGTTTAGGAGTTGGTCATCTACCGCAGGGCGATTTTGGATAATTTGGATGGCTTTATAAATGGTTTCCCTTTGCTGTGGATGATGTTGGAGTACCAAGTTCCAATATTCATCGCTTTGCGTATTGGGACGCAACACCCATTCCTTAAATAGGGGATCTAATAGAAAATCAAAAAGACTATAGGTAGAATAC
>NZ_JAELTX010000173.1 GCF_016429065.1 Pedobacter sp. ASV17 | reverse complement strand
TATGTAGAATGCCTAATATTTTTTCTGCATTAAAGTATCTATCGGCAATTAACCCGATAATAAACGGTGCAATAATAGCTCCCCAAGATTGTGTAGAGAATACGGAGCCAATTTCTGGTCCCGAAGCACTTAGGTTCTTGTCCAAGAAAGTTCCCATGGTTACAAACCATCCACCCCAAATGAAAAATTCGAGGAACATCATAAAGGATAGCTTGAAGCGTGTTGTTGAGTTCATGTTTAGTTGATGGTTTTTTAGTTGATGGTTGGTTAGTTTTTTAGTAGGAAAAGCTTTACTGATTCCTAATCACTAATTCCTGTTCCCTTTTTATAATTCTTTAATTTCGATGTTGCGGAACCAAACTTCATCGCCATGGTCTTGCAAAGCGATTTTACCAGTTTTGTAGGTGCCAAAGCCTTCCCATTTTGCAAATTTGCTGCCTGCAATCAAGTTTTTCCAGTTATCGTCCCACATCGTGGTTTCCACTACTTTTTTACCATTGAGCTTAAAGGTTAACTTGCCTTTGTTGCTAATGATTTCTGCCAAATTCCACTCGCCAACGGGTTTTACGGGTTCACTTTTGCTTTGGATCATGTCGTACAAATCACCAGAGCGGTGCTTGGTGATTTTGCCGTCAGGATGGCCATCATTGTCCAATACCTGCATTTCCGGTCCTGTTAAATAAGTTTGCTTGTATTTTGTAGGATCCTCGTGTACAAAAAAGATGATTCCGCTATTGGCTTTTGGTGCTACTTTCCATTCCAGTTTTAAATGGAAGTTGCCATACTCTTTGTCGGTTACCAAATCGCCACCGTCTTTGTTCTTCAACTTGGGGTCAAAGTGTAATACGCCATCTTCGGCATTCCAGCCCTTACCTGCAAAATCTTTGCCGTAGGTGTGCCATCCTTTGGTGGTTTTACCATCGAAAAGTGAAGTGAAGCCTTTGGTTTTTTGTGCTTTTGCACCAATTGAAGCGACCATAAAGGCTGCTATTAATATTTTTTTCATTTTGATTTTTGTGTTTTAACCACAGTCTATAATAATTACGTCATTTCGATGAGGAACGAAGAGAAATCTAGCAATTAATACAATTCGTTAGATTTCTCACATGCGTTCGAAATGACGGCGTACTATTTATATCTTATTTCTCTCCTAATTTCCAGCCTTCACGGTAATCTCTCTTCACAAACTGGTTCACATCGTCGAAGTTGGTTACTTTCATTTGGTCGTTATCCCATAGCAACTTTCTGTATCTGCCAGGGAAAGTCACTTTTCCTTTATCGTTTATTCTTTGAACGTCAGCAGCTCTAATGGCTAAGTTGGCCATCAACAAACACTCTGTTAACGGACCAGCAATTTCAAAAGGAGAACTCAATTCTTTTTTACCGTAGCCTGCAATACAGCCTTCTACCCACTGTCCATAATGGCCATTGGCCTGATTAGGTACACGGGCAAATTTTTGCGCTACATTCAAATTCTCATTTTTAGAAAGTGGCAATAATCTGGCTTTGTCACCGTAGGTATTCGACATCATTTTGCCTTTGGTACCAATAAATAAAGTGCCGTTGCCTCCGTCTCCAAACATTTCATCGGCACCCAGCTCATCAGGTCGGGTAGGTTGAATACCACCATCCATCCAATGCACGGTAACATCACCTTGTGTTTTATCAGTTTTAGGGAATTTTAAAGTCACATGGCTTGACGGTGGACAGCTTTCGGGATAATAGCCACGTTTAAATGCATCGTAATAAACCGAACCTACACTTGCTTCCACTTCTGTGGCATATTTCAAATTCAATACACTAAAAGGAGTTTCCAACAAGTGGCAACCCATATCGCCCAAAGCACCAGTTCCGTAATCCCACCATCCACGCCAGTTAAATGGTACTAGTTTCTCTACGTAGTCTTTAGAAGGAGCCGTTCCCAACCATAGATCCCAATCTAGCTCCTTAGGTATCTCAGCCTTGTTTTTTGACCATGGAATACCTTGAGGCCAAACGGGTCTGTCCGTCCAAGCATAAATGGTGTGTACATCTCCAATTAAACCAGCATCATACCATTCGCGTAATAGGCGAGGGCCATCATTACTGGCACCTTGGTTGCCCATTTGCGTCACCACTTTATATCGTTTGGCAGCAGCAGTCAATATGCGGGCCTCGTAAATATCGTGCGTTAACGGTTTTTGCACATATACGTGTTTGCGTAACTGCATGGCCGCTAGGGTTTGTATGGCATGGTTATGGTCGGGAGTGGATACGGTAACCGCATCAAAATTTTTGTGCTCCTTATCAAACATCTCCCGCCAATCTTTATAGAATTTGGCTTTAGGAAAACGCTTAACGCTGGTAGCCGCCTGACGAGTATCTACATCACATAAATAGGCAATTTCAGCTTTACCACTTTCATGAATTAGTCTTAAATCACTTTCACCTTTACCGCCAACACCTATGCCTGCAACAATTAGCCTGTCGCTTGGTGCTAAAAAACCTTTGCCACCCAATACGTGACGGGGTACAATGGTAAATGCAGCAGTGGCAACAGCTCCCATTTTTAGGAAATTACGCCTGCTTTGGTTGTTATCTTGGTTCATATATTTTGGTTTTTGGTTGGTTCATTGGTTCACTCGTTCATTAGGTTGTTCTAAGTTGTAAACCTAATCACAGGTAAAACTTAGAACGCATTACCTAAAACCTTTACTTTTTTAAAGATAAGATGTATTTGGCCATTAACTTGGCATCGCTTGGCGTAATTTTTGGATGCGGTGTCATTGGGATTTTGCCCCAAACGCCCGAACCACCTTTAATGATTTTATCTGCCAAATAAGTGAGGTTCTTTTCGTTGTTAGGATATTTTTTAGCAATTTCAGTGTAAGCTGGCCCAATCAGTTTATTGATTTTGTGGTGACAGCCGATACAGTCTGATTTGTTGATCAATAGCTCGCCACCGCTCATTTGCATGGTCGCAATTTTTGGGGCAAGGTTAGTGTTAATGGTTACTGCAGGTTCATTTTCCTTAGGTGCGCTCGTAAATGAGGCCATAAAAAGTACCGTAGCTCCGAGAATTAAAAAAGTTCGTTTCATTTTGTGTTTTGTATTAGGGGTATTACTTAAGTTAAAAGTCAAAAAATAAAAGTTAAAATACAGAATTTAAATGCCTAATATTTTTTTATTAAATGCCGCATCGCTTCCCGCAGCAGCAAAATCATCAAAGGCTTTTTGGGTAACGTTAATGATGTTTTTCTTGATAAATTCGGCACCTTCACGTGCACCATCTTCTTGGTTTTTAATACAGCATTCCCATTCCATAACGGCCCAACCTTTGAAATCGTACTGCGCTAATTTGCTGAAAATGGTTTTAAAATCTACCTGACCATCGCCTGGTGAACGGTAACGGCCCGCTCGGTTAGCCCAGCTTTGGTAGCCACCAAAAGTTCCTTGTCTTCCGGTTGGATTAAACTCTGCATCTTTTACGTGAAAAGCCTTAATCCTTTCGTGATAAAGATCAATGTATTGAATATAGTCTAATTGTTGTAGCACAAAGTGCGATGGGTCATACAGCAAGCAAGCCCTAGGATGTTGGTTCACTTTGTCTAAAAACATTTCGTAAGTAACGCCATCAAACAAATCTTCCCCTGGGTGAATTTCATAGCAAACATCTACACCAACCTCATCAAAGGCATTTAAAATAGGCAGCCAACGTTTGGCTAGTTCAGTAAAAGCTTCGTCAACCAAACCCTCTGGACGCTGTGGCCAAGGATGGAAAAATTGCCATAATAACGAACCGCTAAAAGTAGCATGGGCATTAAGTCCCAAATTTTGCGATGCTTTTGCGGCATACTTCAACTGTTGGATAGCCCATTCGGTACGTGCTTTGGGGTTGTTTTTTACTTCAGGGGCTGCAAAGGCGTCAAACAGCTCGTTATAAGCGGGATGAACGGCCACCAACTGACCTTGTAAGTGGGTAGAAAGCTCAGTGATTTTTAAACCATGCGCAGCTACTTTTCCAGTCAGTTCATCCGCATAGGTTTTGCTTTCGGCCGCTAATTTTAAATCGATGAATCGAGCGTCGAGCGTAGGCATTTGAATACCTTTGAAACCCAAATCTGCCGCCCATTTACAAATGGAGTCAAGTGAATTGAAAGGTGCTTCATCGCTGATGAATTGTGCTAAAAATACCGCAGGTCCTTGTATTGTTGTCATGGTGTGATTAAACTATAAAATTATGCCATTTTTGTTCAGATGCACTTGAGGCTACAGCATTTTCAATCAATGCCATACCTCTTACGCCATCATAAACGTTAGGGAAATCTAACATTTGGGGAGTAGGTACTTCGTTGTTCAATTTGGCATCTAAGGTTAAAGCAAAATTCCTGTAAATGTTCGCAAAAGCTTCTAATAAGCCTTCTGGGTGTCCTCCTGGAGTTCGGGTGTTGTGCTTAGCAAAATCGCCTAAATAGCCACTGCCAGCCCTGTAAATCTCGGTAGGTTTGTTTAGCCATTTTACCAATAAGGTATTTGGCTCGTGCTGGAACCATTCTAGTCCACCTTTTTCGCCGTAAATTCTGATGTTAAGTGCATTCTCTTCGCCAGCGGCAATTTGAGAAGCAATTAAAACACCATTGGCACCATTGTCAAATTTCAACAGGATATTGCCATCATCATCAATGGTTCTGCCTTCTACTACGATATTTAAATCAGCACAAATTTGAGTGATTTTTAAACCCGAAATATATTCGGCCAAATGACCAGCATGAGTGCCAATATCGCCAATGCAACCACTTTTGCCCGATTTTTTAGGGTCGGTTCGCCAAGCAGCTTGCGCATTTCCTTCTCTTTCGCTCAAAGTACTTAACCAACCTTGAGGATATTCTACAATGATTTTTCTGATTTTGCCTAGTACGCCATCCTTCACCATCTCTTTGGCCTGTTTTACCATTGGATAGCCCGAATAGGTATGGGTAAGGCATAGGATAAGACCAGTTTCTTCCACTTTTTGTTGCAGCTGTTTAGCCTCTTCCAAAGTCAACGTCATTGGTTTTTCTATCACCACGTTAAAACCATGTTCTAAAGCCATCATTGCTGGTGCAAAGTGTGCAAAGTTGGGGGTCACTATCGTTACAAAGTGAATTCTTTCATTTGCTGGAAGTTCACTTTCTTTTTTGATCATTTCTTCATAGTTCAGGTAAATTCTGTCTTCTGGAAGAAATAACATTTTACCCGATTCTACAGCAGTTTCTGGATGGACACTCAATGCACCGCAGCAAAGTTCTATCAATCCATCCATATTTGCAGCAATACGGTGAACAGCTCCGATGAATGCATCTTTGCCACCGCCGATCATGCCCATTCTTATTTTTTGTCTCATAATTCGAAGGTTGTAGGTGATAAGTAATAAGTTTTACGTTGCATTTGGCATCGTAAAACTTAAAACCCATAACTTACGACTTAAAACTTTTTAAAGGTTTCCTTTTTTCAATTCATTTACGGCATGGTCAGCAGCACGGGCGGTTAAGGCCATAAAAGTTAGTGAAGGGTTTTGACAACCGATAGACGGCATTGCGGCCCCGTCAGTTACAAAAACGTTTTTCACTTCGTGCACTTGGTTCCACTCGTTCAATACCGATGTTTTAGGATCTTTACCCATTCTAGCGGTACCCATTTCGTGAATGGCCATGCCAGGATAACAGCCGTTATCGTAAGTTTTGATGTTTTTAGCACCCGCTGCTTCGAGCATTTCGGCCGCATCGTTCATCATGTCCTCACGCATTTTCTTTTCGTTCTCTTTATATTCGCAATCGATGGCCAACACAGGTTGTCCCCATTTGTCTTTTTTCGTTTGATCGATGTACACACGGTTTTCGTAATAAGGCAACATCTCACCAAAACCTCCCAAGCCCATTCTCCATTTACCTGGTGTGGTCATTTTGTCTTTAAAGTCCGCTCCAAAAGATAGCTCGGCAATATCGTTTTGCCAGTTTTGTCTCGATGCACTACCTTGATAGCCAAAACCACGTAGGTAATCACGTTTATCTTTTCCAACGTTTCTGAAACGAGGGATATAGATTCCATTGGCGCGACGGCCATAAGTGTAATATTTGTCGAAACCATCAAAATCGCCGTTGGCACCGCAACGGAAATGGTGATCCATTAAGTTGTGTCCCAATTGGCCGCTTGCATTACCCAATCCATTTGGATGAGCCTCAGAAGTTGAGTTTAACAAGATGAAAGTAGTACCCAAGGTTGAACCGTTCACGAAAACAATTTTCGAATAAAATTCCATCGTTTTGTTGGTCAAAGCATCAATCACCATTACGCCTTTGGCTTTTTTGGTGTCCTTATCGTAAATGATATGGTTAACGATAGAGTATGGTCTTAAGGTAAGCTTTCCAGTTTCCATAGCTGCTGGTAGGGTAGAAGACTGGGTACTGAAATAAGCACCAAACGGACAGCCACGGCTACATAAGTTACGGTATTGGCA
>NZ_JAELTX010000172.1 GCF_016429065.1 Pedobacter sp. ASV17 | reverse complement strand
AGTCTTCCAAAATTACCAGTTTATTGATAGGACGCTGGTGGAAGTAGACAGTCAACTATTTTGCACTCGCCTGAAATCAAATAATGCCACTAAGGGAATTACCACTTGTTTTATGAGGTATGAACCTATGCCTAACAAAATAAATAATGCCCTTAGGTTGGGTTATGATGGCCTAAGCTGCAATTATACCGATCCAACCGTAACCAAAGAAACCGTTACCGCAGCAAGAAAAGCAGGCTTAAAAGTACAATTGTGGACCCCTTATTACAGAGACGAGCTTAGAGTTGCCTTTGCCATGAACCCAGATTTTATCCAAACCGATAATATCTATGCGAAGCAGGCCTTAAATGTTAGGTAATTCCTGCTAATCTATCTTCTACAAATACAAAAGGCAGCAAGCTTCTAATTCCTTCAACCTTCATAATCTGCCCATTTAAACAATAGAAAATGACGGTAATTGGCGATTTCTGTTTTTGCTCAAATTCTGCCATTACCTGCAAGCAAGCGCCGCATGAAGTCACTGGATTTTTAATGTCAAAATTTTCGGTGAACGCGGTAATGGCCATGGCTTTTACTACTGCGTTTGGTTTTGAAGAACCAATGGCAAAAAGTGCTACTCTTTCGGCACATAAACCTGAGGGATAAGCCACATTTTCTTGATTACTTCCTAAAACAATTTCTCCGTCTGCCAATTGTATTGCGGTGCCTACTTTAAACTTAGAGTAAGGCGAATATGATGTTTTTAATGCGTCTTCTGCCCTCATACACAAAAGTTTGTCCTCCACAGAAAGCTCATTGATATGTTCGTAGGTTTGGTAGCTGATATTGAAATTATGTACATTCATAAACTAAACATACAAATTAGAATTAATAATTGAATATAGAGCGCCAAACTTTATGGAACTAGTTTTGTTTGCTTAAAGTGGCCAAAAGCCATTTTAGAATAAATAACTATATTGAACCATCAAAAAGACAACTACTCTTGAACAAATACTTTAGAAAAGGCCTTAAAATCATTTTGTGGATTATTGCCAGTGTTATTTTATTGGTAGTACTTGTTGCTCTTTCTTTAAATATTCCTGCTGTCCAAAATTTTGTGAAGGATAAGGCTATTGGCTACCTTAAAAACAAAACCAAAACAGAGGTCAGGCTAGAAAGCATCAAAATTGCACTTCCTAAAGATATAGTGCTGAACAAGTTTTATATCGAAGACCTAAACAAAGACACGCTACTTTATGCGGAAAAATTACAGGTAGACATTAGTCTTTTTAAGCTGCTGAAAAACACGGTAGAAATCAACTACCTTGAACTTAAAAACATCAGAGCCAACGTAAAAAGGGTTAATCCTGATACCACTTTCAACTTTTCTTTTTTGGTAGATGCTTTTATGAGCGACCAGAAGAAACCAGACGAAAAAGTAGAAAAAGACACCACTTCAACTTTAAAATTCTCGGTAGATAAAGTTCGTTTTGAAGATATTGGGCTTACGTACAGAGATGATGTGGCTGGTAACAACGTAAAGTTTTATCTAGGCAAACTGGAAACTAAAATCAAAGATTTTGACTTGGCCAATCAGAAATATGTCATCAAAAGCTTTACGGTAAACAATACTTCTTTGGTTTATCTACAACAAAAACCTTTAACCCAATTGGTGCAGCATTTGACCAATAGCGTAGATAGTGCACAAAAAGAACAAGGCAAACTACCCACCATTGAGGTGGAGAAGTTCGAGTTCAATAATGTGAAGGTTAATTACGACGACCAACTTACGACCACCAACGCCGTGGCAAATGTGAACAAGCTTGCATTCGATCATTTAAAAGTTGATTTAACCAATGGTCATTACATTACCGACAATGCAGAGCTGGCAAATTCCTTCATTAAATTCGCATTCAAACCTGCTCCGAGCAACGATTTAAGTAAGGTTAAAGATACGGTGGTGACCGAAGAATCGACTTTGGCACTGGCCATCAAAAAAATCAACCTGATCAATAATCAATTACAGTTTGATAATTTAGGAGCCAAACCGCTTAAGAAAGGAATCGACTTTAATCACCTGAACATCAAAGGCCTTAATTTAGGTGCCGAAGAGCTGAACTATAGCAGTAAAGGCATCACCGCCAAAGTAAAAAACGGCTCATTAAGTGACAAGAGTGGCTTTGTGCTAACTGCTTTAAGGGGCGATGCCATTTACAACGATAAGCAAATCAAGTTAGACAATTTTGTACTGAAAACACCAAATACCAGTATCGAAAACGCAACAGACCTTAGCTTTACTTCTTTGGACGATTTGACCAAAAATCCAGAACGTGTAAAGCTGAAAATCGACCTCAAAAACACCACCATTGGATTAAAAGACGCTACCTTTTTCAGCGATGCGCTACCGCAGCAATACGTTAATCAGAAAATCAAGGTAAACGCCAAAGTTAACGGATATTTAAATCGTCTCAACATTCCGCAATTGCAAATTAGTGGCTTAAGCAATACCCAAATTGATGTGAGCGGGAAAGCCAACAATGTGACCGATATCAACAAGGCTTATCTTGATTTAAATATTAAAAAAGTACACATCACCAAAGGTGATATTTTGGCCGTTGTACCTAAAAAATCTTTGCCACCTAGCATTCAGCTTCCCAACGTCATTGATGCCAATGGTAAATTCAAAGGCTCTATGACTGATTTTAGCACCAACTTGAACGTAAGATCAGATATGGGCAGTGCCGTTTTAGCGGCAACGATGAATGGTCCAAAAGGCAGGGAAAAATACAAAGCCGATGTAAGCTTAAACAACTTCAATGTAGGCCGATTGTTGAAGCAAGAACCTACCTTGGGCAGAGTTTCTGCAAAAGCCGCTGTAGTGGGGACGGGCTTAGATCCTAAAAAAATCAATGCGCAGTTTAATGCTACGGTGCTAAGTGCTTATTACAACAAATACAACTATCGCAATTTGAAAGTATCAGGCAATTATGCCAACCAAAATGTATCCATTAAAGGAAACATGCCCGATAGTAACGTAAATGTAGAGTTAAGCGCCACCGCCAATTTAGCTGGCAAATATCCTGCTGTTAAAGCAAATGTAGCCTTAAAACAAATCGACTTACAAAAACTGAACTTTAGTAAAACTGAATTTAGATTTGCTGGAAACATTAAAGCCGATATCAAAACTGCTGATGTGGACTACTTGAATGGCGATGTGTTTGCTACAGGTTTGCAGTTAGTAAAAGAAGGCAAAAAGTTTAATGTAGATACCGTTCGCTTACACACCGTTTCAACCGCTACCGAAAATAAATTAGTGCTCAAATCAGAGTTGCTTAGTGCAACAGTAGATGGAAAATATCAATTGAGTAAAGTTGGTAGCGCCATCATCAACCAAATCAACAAATATTATCAGTTTGGAGAGGTTACCAAAATCCCGCCACAACGCATCCGTTTTACGGCAAACATTTACAACCCTAAATTTTTACAGGATTTTGTACCCTCGCTTACCACTTTTGCTCCTTCCAAAATCAATGGCTTAATTGATACCGAGAAAGACAGTTTATTGATGAATGCGGTATTCCCGAAAATCACCTATAACAAAATCAACTTAGATAGTATTAAATTAAATGTAGGCAACGAAGGCGAAAAGCTTAATTATCGCTTATTTGTTAACAGTATTACCAATCCATCCATTGCCTTGTTCAACACCGAAGTTTCTGGTTCTGCAGCAGACAACAAACTGGATTTAAATGTCTTTTTACGAGACAGACAACGCAAAAACAAATATGTGATTGCAGGTATTTTCCAATCTATCAATAAAGATTTCCGTTTCAATTTAGATCCTAATAAGTTATTGCTGGATTACGAGAAATGGACAGTAGCCCCAGAAAACTACATCCAATTCGGAGAATCAGGTATTTTGGCACATCAGTTCAATATCAGTCAAGGTTCGCAATTGCTGAGCGTTAATAGTACTTCTGATACGCCAAATTCACCCTTAAAAGTAGAGTTTAAAGATTTTCAAATTGAAACCCTTACCAAATTTGCCGAAACGGATACTACTTTAGTTGGCGGAGCCATCAATGGAACGGTAGACGTAAAAGATCTGGTTTCAAACCCTAAATTCGAAGCTGATATCACCATTTCTAAATTACGTTACCAAAAAGATGAATTGGGTGATTTAAAGGCCATCATTAACAACAATACCGAAAATGCTTTTGAAGTTGACGTGAGCTTAAAAGGCGTGCATGAACTTTCGGCCAAAGGATTTTATTACACCGCTCCCCAAAGCAATTTGGATTTGAATATCGACATCAGCAAAATTGATTTACGACAAATAGAGAGTGTAAGTCTTGGGCAAATTAAACAGGGAAAAGGAACCATTACGGGTCAGTTTACCGTAAAAGGCGAGCTAAGCAAACCACAAATTTTAGGCGCATTAAAGTTTAATGATGCTGGCTTTAGGGTAGCCTACATCAATTCCTATTTCACCATGCCTAACCAAGAAATTGCTTTCAACAACGAAGGCATCCGTTTCAACAACTTTACTTTGGTTGATTCCTTGGGTAAAAAAGCTACCGTTAACGGAATGGTGTACACGAGCGATTTCAGCAATGTACGCTTTGGCCTCGATATCAAAACAGACAATTTCAGAGCCATCAATTCGACCGCTCAAGATAATGATATGATTTACGGTACGGTTTTCTTAAGCAGTAACATCCGTGTACGTGGCGATTTGAACCAGCCCGACGTAAACATGAACATCAACGTTGAAAAGGGCACCAAATTTTATTATGCCATGCCTGTCGATGATCCATCGGTGATTGACCAAGAAGGTATTGTACAATTTATTGATGCAGATGCACCACCTTTTAACGGACAAAAGGATTTAAAAGCCGACAGCGTCAGTAAATCGCCAATTAAGGGAATTAACCTAGTTGCCGACATCAACATTGATCCAGAGGCAGAACTGAATGTGGTAGTTGACCCTGCCAATGGTGATATGTTAACGGTTAGAGGCAATGCCGATTTAAATGCTACCATGGATCCTAGTGGTAAAATCAGCATGACGGGCCGTTATGAAATTGTAGACGGTTCTTACAGTCTATCCGTTGGTCCGTTGGGTAAAAAACCTTTCAAATTGGTTAAAGGAAGTACCATGATTTGGACTGGTGAACCTACTGAAGCGAACATCAATTTAACGGCACTTTATGAGGTGAACGCAGCACCTATCGACCTACTTAATCAACCAGATTTAGTACAGGCAAAAACAAAATTACCGTTTCAAGTTTATTTATACATGAAAGGTGAATTGCTAAAACCAATCATCTCGTTTAAAATTGATTTACCAGAAAATGAACGTGGTACCGAAATCGGAAGTTTGGCCTATACCAAGTTACAAAGTGTAAATCGTGATGAAAATGAACTGAACAAACAGGTTTTTGCTTTGTTAGCCTTGGAGAGGTTTATTGCCAATAACCCTTTCCAAAGTTTAGCAGGTGGCGGTGGAGGTCTATCTACCTTAGCCCGCTCAAGCGTAAGTAAATTATTGACCGAGCAATTGAACAATCTTGCCTCAGACTTGATCCAAGGAGTAGATGTCAATTTCGGAATCAATTCTTCGGAAGATTACTCGACAGGTAGTTTGGAACAAAAAACTGATTTAGAAGTAGGTTTATCTAAAAAATTACTCAACGACCGACTCACGGTAACCGTTGGAAGTTCCTTTGCGCTGGAAGGCCCACAAAACGCCAACCAAAGCGCTACCAATATTGCTGGAAATGTAAATGTAGAGTATGCCCTATCCAAAGATGGACGCTACCGTTTAAGAGCTTACCGACGCAACCAAACTGAAAGTGTGATTGAGGGACAAATTGTAGAAACAGGCTTGGGCTTTACGCTAGTAGTAGATTATAACAGATTTAGAGAAATATTCCAAAAACGTAGAAACAGAAATAGAAATGAAGCAGAGCAAAAACCAAAAGATGAAAAAGCTAATTAAAATAAGTGCTTTCATATTGGCTTGTTTTCTGCTAGCCAATTGTAGCAATACCAGATTTCTAAAGCCTGGCCAAAACCTGTATACTGGAGCCGAAGTAAAAATCAATCCCGATTCATCATCTAAAATAGCCAATGAAAAACAGGTAAAAAATACTTTGGAGGGTAAAACACGTCCTCGCCCCAATAAATCCATTTTAGGATTAAAGCCAAAACTATACATCTACAACCTTGCTGGAGAGCCCAAAAAACCAAAAGGATTTAGAAACTGGTTACGTAATAAAGTGGGCGAAGCACCAGTGTTAATGAGCGAGGTGAAACTAAAATACAACAGCGATGTATTGAAAAGCTTTCTCATTAGCCAAGGTTATTTACAAGCCGAAGTCACCGGCGATACCGTGATTAAAAGAAGACGTGGAAAAGCCATTTACACTGCTTTAACGGGTACGCGCTACAAAATAAATGAAATTACTTTCCCTCCCGACACGGGCGATTTGACCCACAACATCAAC
>NZ_JAELTX010000171.1 GCF_016429065.1 Pedobacter sp. ASV17 | reverse complement strand
CAATAGCGTAATCAGAAATACTTTAATCATTAAATTTTTCATGATGCTTAATTTTAGTTAACATTTAAATCAAATTAGCGAATATTTGTTTAAAAACCAATAGGTTATGTTTTTGTTGTGTTTCCCGTTTTCTGTGTTTTGTCCTTCAAAGGTGTAAAAACAAATAAATTCCATAACTTTACGCAAAATTCTAATTATGGCAAGTTTTACCCTTACAACTGAGAGCTGGAATAAAGTAAAAACAAAGTTTTTAAGGAAATATCGTGAGTTGGCCGCAGTAGAAATTCCATTTACTCCAGGGCAGGAAGATCAATTGGTACAACAACTAGCTAAGTTGGTGAACAGGGATAATGCCTACATTGAGTTTACCATTCGTAAAGCTTTGGCAGATCCAGACGGAAATAGGCTTTAAACATTTCTATTTTATTCTTTTTTAGTAAATTTACTTTCTGTACTCTTTTTTAGCGGTAAGTTTAAAAAGAGCGCTGCTTAAACGTTGGCGATATGAAGAAAGTAAAAATAGCACTATTGTGCACTGTCCTAGCCGTTACCTCGCTTACTCTTGCCTTTAAGGAAGACCTGTTTCAGGTATCTAAGAACTTGGATGTATTTGCATCCTTATATAAAGAGATCAACATCAATTATGTAGAGGAAACCAATGCAGGCGAGTTGATGAAAAACGGCATTGATGCCATGTTGGGCAGTTTAGATCCTTACACAGAATATGTGCCCGAATCGGAAATTGAAGATTACAAACTGAAATATGTAAGTACTCAATATGGAGGTATTGGTGCTGGTACTTTAACCATTGATGGCAAACTTTTCGTAAACGAAGTGAGCGAAGGTTACCCTTCACAAAAAGCAGATATACGCCCAGGAGATCAAATTGTAAAAATCAATGGAGTAGAGACCACCGGAAAGCAGCGAGCTCAAATTAGCCAGCTTTTAAGAGGGCCGAAAGGAACGCCCGTTAGCCTTACTTTGTTGAGAGATGGTGCTGTGATTAACAAGTCGTTGGTAAGAGAAGAGATTAAGCAGCCTAATGTTTCCTACTCGGGAATGTTAGATGAGCAAGTAGGATATATCCGTTTAGACAAGTTTTTGGAGAATTCTGGGCAAGAAGTAAAGGATGCGTTGGAAAATATCATGAAACAAAAGCCTAAGGGTCTTATTTTAGATTTGCGTAATAATGGTGGTGGTATCCTACAAGAGGCAGTAAAAATCGTCAACCTTTTTGTAGATAAAAATGTGTTGGTAGTAAGCCAAAAAGGTCGTAATCCAGAGAAGAGCGCTACTTACAAAACCATAGCTCCTGCCATTGCACCTAATTTGCCGTTAGTTGTTTTAACCAACGGGGCTTCAGCCTCGGCATCGGAGATTGTGGCGGGCGCCCTGCAAGACTTAGATAGAGCCATTGTGGTGGGCCAACGCAGCTACGGCAAGGGTTTGGTTCAGCAAACCTTTAATTTGCCTTATAACAGCTTAGTTAAGGTTACCGTGGCAAAATACTATACGCCATCTGGGCGATGTATCCAGGCATTGGATTATGCGCATAAAAGACAAGACGGTACCGCGGGTAAATTTGCGGATAGCACCTTGAAGGCTTATGGTACTAAAGCGGGCAGAACGGTGTATGATGGCAACGGTATTTTTCCTGATGTAGTGGTAGACCCTGTAAAATATAGTCCAGTGACCTTAACCTTGTTCAACAAAAATTTATTCTTTGATTATGCCAACGAGTTTAAGAAAATGAACAAGGTGGCTAATGCAAAAGACTTCCAGGTTAGCGATGCGCAGTACGCCCAGTTTGTAGCTTCATTGGTCAATAAAGATTATAGTTACACTTCTAAATCAGAGCGCTTGTTGAACGACCTAAAGGCGGAAGCGGAAAGGGAGAATAAAACAGCAGCTGTGAAAGCAGATTTGGAGGCCTTGAAGGTGAAAATGACTGGAGCCAAAAAAGATGATTTGACAAACCATAAGGCTGAAATTAAAAGAGCCTTGGAAACGCAGATCATTAGCCGTTACTTTCATGAAAAAGGAAGAATTGAGCAATCATTCCAATATGATAAGGAGATTGCCAAGGCTAAATCATTGTTTGGCAACCAAAACCAAATGCTAGCTATTTTAAAAGGAGATGGTACTTATAAAACCATTGGTAGCGCTAAACTATCGGTAGACGAAGAGAATTAATATTTGAAAGCGTATAAAAACAAAAAAAGGAGTTCCGAACGTTCGGAACTCCTTTTTTTATAACAACATGGATTTAACTAATAGTCCATGGCGTGTAATCTTACTTTTAAGCCTTCCATTTCAGGTTTTAACTGAAGTTGACAAGCTAATCTAGAATTAGGTAAAAGATCAGGCAAAGTGTCTAACATGGCGTATTCGTCATCGCTCATTTCATTCAGTTTTTCTTCTCCCTCAAGTACGTCAACACAACAGGTGGCACATAGGGCCATGCCTCCACAGGTTGCCAATACATCGTATTCGCTGGCTTTTAGAAACTCCATTAGGCTAAGGCCCATATCAGTAGGGGCAACCAAATCAGCTACATTGCCTTCTCTGTCTTCAACTGTTATATTAATATCGCTCATTGTAATATTTTTTCCCTTTAGGGATTAAGGGTTTAAAATTCACTAACACCATTTACGGTGGTATATTTCATGGTGTATTTCACTCCAGGGTTCATGTACTGGTAAGCACTGTGGCTCATTAATGCCGCTTCGTGGAAACCACATAAAATCAGCTTTAATTTATTGGTGTAAGTGTTAATGTCGCCAATAGCATAAACTCCCGGTACATTGGTTGAGTAGTCGTCAACATTCACTTCAATAGCACTTTTGCTAATGTTAAGTCCCCATTGCTCAATTGGTCCCAATTTAGGGCTTAAACCAAACAAAGGGATTAGGTGGTCGGCTTCAACGCTAATGGTTTCCATGGTTTTGTTATGGATAATTTCAACCGTTTCCAATTTGCCTTCACCATGTACGGCGTTTAGGTTACTGTTCAAAATCAAGTTGATTTTACCTTTTTCGGCCAATTCCATTACTTTGGCAACTGAATCTGGAGCACCTCTAAAGGCTTCACTACGGTGTACCAAGGTTAATTCGCTACAAATTTCAGCTAGGAAAATTGTCCAGTCTAAGGCCGAGTCGCCGCCACCAGCAATCACCATTTTCTGGTCACGGTATTTCTCTGGGTCTAAGATCATGTAGTTTACGCCACGACCATTTTCGAATTTTTCTAATCCGGCAACAGCGGGCTTGCGGGGCTCGAAACAGCCCAAGCCACCAGCAATCACCACTACTTTGGCCTCGATTACGGTGCCCATGTTAGTGGTTAATACGAAATCGCCTTCGCCTCTTTTTTCCAGTCCTTCAATGCGCTCACCTAGGGTAAAGCCTGGGTGGAAAGGCTTGGCCTGCTCCATCAAATTATCGATAAGCTCTTGAGCCAATACCGATGGGAAACCTGGAATATCGTAAATAGGTTTTTTAGGGTATATTTCTGATAGCTGACCGCCAACCTGCGGTAAGTAGTCAATTAAATGGCAGCGCATCTTTAACAAACCCGCTTCAAAAATTGCAAACAAACCAACTGGCCCAGCGCCTATAATAGCTATATCAGTAGAGATCATATTCTTAAAAATTTGTGCAAAAGTACAAAATTAAGTTTTAAATAACGGCACTTATTTAGATGAATTCTAGATAGAAAGTGAAAAAATCTACTAAATCTATCGGATTTGCATTTTAACGACCATTAATATTTAGTTTTTTCAAAGAAACGAAGTATTATCGGCAAAACTTAATTATTACTTAAAACTACGCTATCTTTGAAATTTAGATGACCAAGAACATATATTTCGCATCAGATTTTCATTTGGGATCTCCTAATTACGAGGAGAGTAGGCTGCGTGAGGACCGCATTGTAAAATGGCTGGAATGGATTACACCTACCTGCAGTGAGCTGTTTTTAATGGGCGATGTGTTTGATTTTTGGTTCGAGTACCAATATGTAGTGCCCAAGGGTTTTGTGAGGTTGCAGGGTAAATTGGCGCAAATGGCCGATAGTGGCATTAAAATTTACTTTTTTAAAGGCAACCACGACATGTGGGTGAAGGACTATTTTACCAAGGAGATAGGGATGCAGATTGTGAGCGATGAGTTGGTGATTGAACGTAACGGCAAGAAATTTTACTTGCACCACGGGGATGGCCTAGGTCCTGGCGATAAGAAATATAAGTTTTTAAGGAAGATTTTTAGAAATCCTGTTTGCCAGTGGTTGTTTGGTATTTTGCCAGCTAGCATAGGCATGGGCATTGCCAATGGTTGGTCGGCACATAGCAGGGCGGCCAGTAAAGCGGAAGAGGTTTTTTTAGGGGAAGAAAAAGAGTGGTTGGCCGTGTATGCTAAAGAACAATTACAAAAGCAGCATTTTGATTATTTTGTGTTTGGACACAGGCATTTGCCTTTGGAGATCAAATTAAACGATCACAGTACTTACGTTAACATTGGTGAGTGGTTAAATTACCAATCGTACGGGGTGTTTGATGGCGAGCAGCTAAGGTTGGAGTATTTTGAGAAAGGGCATTAGATGATGAAACATTCCCGTCATTTCGACTATAAGGAGAAATCTAGCAAGGGATCGGTTTTCTTTCCTTTTAAAATTGCCTCATTCTTTATTGGGTTCAATTGTTTTATTGTTTTATTGTTCAATTGTTTTGATGCCAATGCGCAATTGAAACAGGTAGCCAAAATAGATACCATTGCTAAGGCTGTTTATGCTGATAATTTAGACAATGTTTACCTGCTTTCGGGTAGGGATGAGCTGTTGAAGTATGATGCCAAAGGGGTGTTGAAATGGCGTTATAGCAATAACCGTTTTGGGAAGTTGTACAGCGTAGATGTTTCGGACCCGTTAAGGGTGGTGCTTTTTTATGCTGATTTTCAGCAGGTAGTAGTGCTGAATAATAACCTGAACGAAATTACAAGCTACTCTTTTGCCAAGAATGGTAGTTTGTTGGTATCGGCAGTGGCTTCGGGGAATAATAATAGTCTGTGGATTTTTGACAGGGCAAGTAATGTACTGGTGAAATTGAGCAGCAATTTTACAGAGGATATACGTTCTGCCAACCTTTTCCAATTGTTTGATGAGGTGGTTGATGCGAAGAAATTAGCAGCTTCGGACCAGTATGTGTTTTTGCAGCGCCGTAACAATGGTATTTTGCAATTTGATAGGTTTGGTGGCTATTTGAGGGAATTGCCTATTGATAGCTTGACCGATTTTAACATTACCAGTAACGTAATTGCTTTCGTGAATGACCACACATTGGTGAAATACCATCCCGTTTCGTTTGAACAATCTAAGCAGCAACTGCCTGTTAGTGGTAAGATTAGGCAAGTGGCAGTGGGCAACAAATTAATTGCAGTGTTAACCGAAAAAGCCGTATTTTTGCTGTCCGATAATTAAAGCATGTGATTTATTGCATTGTTTTTGGTTAAATAAACCCGATTGAAGCGGTTGTACTTTTTGTTTTGTTGTTGGGTGGTACTTGGTGTCACGCTGAGTTTATCGAAGCGTTGAGAGCGACAGGGTGTCCTTCGACGGGCTCAGGATGACAGAGGTAAACAAAAAGACATTAGCAAAAAGCGGGACTTGCTTTGATTGTTGTTGGATATTGATTTTCTTAAAAATATATGTTAGATAAGTTAGAAGCCATTAAGTTGCGCTGGGAAGATGTGGAGGAGCAGTTGAGCAATCCTGATGTGATACAGGACATGAAGCGTTTTGCTGCGTTGAATAAGGAGTATAAAGACCTCACTAAAATTGTGGAAGAGTACAAGGTGTACAAAAACGTGATGAGCAATATTGAGGCAAACAAAGATATTTTGAACAATGAGAAGGATCCGGAGATGAGGGAAATGGCGAAGGAGGAGCAGGATTTGTTATTGGTGCAGCAAGAGGAAATGGAGGAGCGCATTAGATTGATGTTGATTCCTAAGGATCCAGAGGATGCGAAAAATGCCGTATTTGAAATTCGTGGGGGTACCGGTGGTGACGAGGCAGCGCTTTTTGCTGGCGATTTGTACCGTATGTACACCCGTTATTTTGATACCAAAGGCTGGAAGGTTGAGGTGATGGATGTAACGGAGGGTACTGCTGGTGGTTACAAAGAGGTAATTTTGAAAGTAAGCGGCGATGATGTTTATGGTACGCTGAAATACGAAAGTGGCGTACATCGTGTACAGCGTGTGCCTGATACGGAAACGCAGGGTAGGGTACATACTTCGGCGGCTTCGGTGGCGGTATTGCCAGAGGCTGAAGAAATTGACTTTTACTTAAACCCAGCAGATATTGAGTTGCAAACTTCACGCTCTGGCGGTGCTGGTGGACAGAACGTAAACAAGGTGGAAACTAAAGTGCAATTGACACACAAGCCATCGGGTATTGTGGTGGTTTGTCAGCAGGAACGTTCGCAATTGGGCAACAGGGTTATTGCCATGGAGATGTTGAGAAGTAAGCTCTATGATATTGAGGTGCAAAAGAAACATGGCGATATTGCAGCGAAACGTAAAACGATGGTATCTACAGGTGACAGGTCGGCCAAGATCAGAACGTACAACTATCCTCAGGGAC
>NZ_JAELTX010000170.1 GCF_016429065.1 Pedobacter sp. ASV17 | reverse complement strand
AGCCAGCCTTGTACAATCAGGTGCTGACCATTAAATCTATTGTGCGTGAACTGCCAAGTGTGCGTTTACATGTAGAATACGAAATTTATAACGAAGCTAAAGAGTTGATCAATATTGGAAAAACGACTTTGGTGTTTGTAGATAAAACAACGCGTAGACCTTGTCAACCACCTGAAAAGTTCATGAAGAACGTAAGACAGTATTTTTAATTTTAGATTGTATCCCGTATGTACGGGAACAATTTTAGATTGAATTGCATACGTGCTAGCTTGGTAATCAATTAAACAGTTAACCAATTTAACGGTTAACCAGCTTATTAATTGATTAAACAATTAACCGATTTAACAGTTAACCAAGCAACTGCAATTAAACAGTTAACCCTTATCTATGAACTGGCTACACAAGCAACTTTTAAGATTTAAGCTCTACGCTATGTTCATTGAATGGACTAAACATTGTGTGCTTCCTGGTTTTAGCCCCCTACCTATCTATACCGTTGCCACTTTCTTTTTTCGTGAGGTGGGTAAAGATACTTTGGTAAACAAGGCTTCGTCCTTGGCCTATAACTTTATGTTGGCCATTTTTCCTGGTATTATTTTCCTATTTACCTTAATTCCCTATATCCCGAAAAGAATTGGTTTTCAGGAACAGTTGATGTCACTTTTGGCTCTAGTATTGCCCAATAATGCCTTTTTAGCGTTCGAAGCTACTATTAACGACATCGTGAATATCCAAAACGGAAGTTTACTTTCTATCGGTTTTGTGTTATCGCTTTTCTTTGCTACCAATGGCGTGCATAAGTTGATGACGGCCTTTAACAAATCTTCCCTAATTGTTGAAACGAGAACGCTGTTGAAACGTAGGTTAGTGGCTTTAATTTTAACGATAGTTCTGGTAATTTCCATGATTGTTTGTATTGCTGCCATGGCCTTGGGCGAAATCATCATTAACTATTTAAAAGAGGAAATTGAGTATAAAGGGAATTTAACCATTCACCTGATCAGGTTTACCCGTTGGGCACTTTTAGGCATTTTATATTTTATCAACGTGTCTATCCTTTACCGTTATGGTCCCGCACACGCTAAAAAATGGAAGTTCTTCAGTGCTGGCTCTTGGTTGGCTACCATTTTGGCTTTCTTAACTATTTGGGGATTTTCTTTCTATATCAACAATTTTAGTGCTTACAATAAGCTCTACGGCTCTATTGGAACCTTAATGGTGGTCATGATCTGGCTTTACCTCAATTCGTTAATTTTATTGATCGGTTTTGAGCTTAATGCAAGTGTAGATCTTTCTAAAAGAAGCGTTAAAATCATTAGACCAAATTTCAATCTTTTTAAAAGCAAGTCTTCAGATCCTAACTCCTAAGCAAATGAAAATAATAATCAAAACATTTTTGGTAATGCTGTTCTCATGCAGTGCTTTGATGGTTAAGGCTCAAAAAAATGAAGCATTTAAACCTAAAGTAGTTTATCAATCAGATGATTTGATCATTACCCAAATTTCCAAGAATGCTTTCGAGCATACCTCCTATTTACAAACCCAGGATTTCGGAAAAGTACCTTGTAATGGTTTAGTGGTAAGCAATAGCAAAGAAGCGATCATATTTGATACCCCTACCAATGATAAAGGTTCAGAAGAATTAATCAAATGGATTACCGATCAACTTCATTTCAAGATAAAAGCCATCATCCCTACCCATTTTCATGATGATTGCTTGGGCGGATTAAAGGCTTTTCATGATCACCACATTGCTTCCTATGCCAATTTCAAAACCATAGCCTTGGCTAAAGAAAAGGGTTTTGTAGTTCCTCAAAATGGCTTTAAAGATGGCTTGACACTAAAAGTAGGCAAGAAAACCATTACCGCTCAATTTTTTGGTGAAGGCCATACGAGGGATAACGTAGTGGGTTATTTTCCTAGCGAAAACATTCTGTTTGGCGGTTGTTTGATTAAGGAGTTGGGTGCTACCAAAGGTTATTTAGGCGATGCGAATGTGGAAGCTTGGTCTAGCACCGTGGAGAAAGTTAAAAAGGCATATCCAAACGTAAAGTTGGTGATTCCAGGCCATGGAGAACGTGGCAACTCACAACTATTGGATTATACCATTAGCTTGTTTAGAGCCAAGTAAATTGGAGATATCGCAAGCGTTAGCCTTTTCTATCTCCTGTAAGGATCAACTACGATTTAATTGTTTTTCTGGCCCTTGGAGAGTTTGGAAAGGTTTTCGGCAATTTTTTCCATTGCTTGTTCCCTTAGTATCGCATTTCCTTTTTCTAGCTCTGTTAGCTGTCTACGATATTCCATCAATAACACCTTGGCAAAATGCTCATCCCGTTCCACCACATCATTGGTGTTGTCTAAAATATCGGCATATTTAATGCTATGGGCATCAGGAGAAATGGTCTTTAATCGTTCCAATTCAGCCGATTTTCTAATGCGGCGGTTCCAATAAGGATAGCGATCTTTGGTGTATACATCTGTAAGTTGCAAAACCAAGCTCAGTATTTCATTGGCTTCTCCATGTCCAAATAAACTTCTAAGGTAATTTCTCAATTCGTCTTCTGTTACTTTGGTATCTTCCAGTACATCATGTAAAAGCGCAGCGCAAAGTATTGGTGTGGGCATGTTCTGCATCATACAGGTATACATTACCCTTACTGGGTGTTCAATGTAAGGCTCATCGGCATATTTGCGTTTTTGTCCAGCATGAGCGTGGGTAGCGAAGGCCGCAACCTTTATGATATTTTCCTCTCGGTATGGCATCTCGTTAATTTTTTGATATTAGTTAGTCTGCTTTCGAAGCCAATGGTATCGGTATCAAACTAAAAAGATATATCGTTTTTTATGCCCAAAAGTTTGCACTTACTGAAGTTCAGGTATTTAGAACAAAAATCACAGGTAGATATACTTGTGTGCTGGCAAGTAGAAAACAAGCAGCCTGTATAGATGTTTAACCTATAAAGCCATGGAGAAGCAACTTTTTATTGGTGTTTTAGCGGGAAGTTTAACGGCCATATCTGCCACACCACAAATTATTAAAGTGCTGCGTACCAAAAAAGTGGAGCAGGTTTCGCCCTTGATGTTCCTGATTTTAGCAGCTGGAAATACCACTTGGTGTTGGTATGGTATCCTGCTAAAGGACTGGCCCATTATCATTACCAACGCTTTTTCACTGGCAATGGATTTGGCCATGTTGATTCTTAAAATGGTTTACTATAAAAGATGAGCCTTCTGTAAGTCTTAGTCTTCTGGCTTAATATCGTGTTTCTCTTCCCTATCGTATTGGCTACTCCCCTTTTCGTCTTGATCATAATGGTCGGTAATGCTTGTGTTTAAGTCTTTAGGTGTTTGTTCTGATTGACCACTTTGACTTTCCTTCCTTTCATCGGTTAAGCTTCCTATATTTCTTGCTTTATTTTCGTGATAGTTCATGTTTTATTTTTTAAAGGTTTTAGCGATAGGAATATCCTACCGTATTAGGAATAAACAAATTGGCCTCAAAAAGTTTTAACAGATCGAAAAAACAGTATAAATAAACAGTGAAAGCTTCCAGTTATCCGTAGGATAAGTTATGCCTTAGCCCGTTCGGCCTCTAAAGCACATTCGTCGACGTAATCGTGCTTTCCGTCGCCGCTTGTAGCTATCTTCTTGGTGTTGACGTAATCCAAATAATATCCCGTGAAAGGTTCATGGGAATTGGACCTTAAAGAATACAAAATGAAAAAAAAACTATGTTACTTGGTGTTAGCTACAGTCCTTACTGCAATGGCTATCAGTTGTCAGAAAGATCGTTTGGCAATTCAGTCCTTTAAACCGAAATACCTTTTGAAAAGTATGGAATGGCCTGCGCTAGGCCAAACTGCTACATTCAGTTATAACGGGAACAGTACCGTACGAAGTGTAGACTATAAAACAGCTAGTACTTTAACAATTAGAAACTATAGTTATGGTGCTGTTGGTCTTACTAGTATTTCTTCTTCGCAGTCATTAGCTGCCAGTACCTTTCAATACGAAGCTACTACAGGCCTAGTGGCAAAAATGAACAGGGTTATTAATGACGGACCTACTCCAAGGATTTCCCAAGTCTTGGATTTTGGTTACAATGCTTTCTCGCATTTGACTTCTATGAGATTTTTTGAAGTGAATGCCGTTGGATCGAACCTTAATGCCACAACCACTTATACCTATGTGTCTACGCTATTTTCAGAATTGTTAACTATAGACCGAAATGGCAATAAACGTTTGATCCGTATTGATGGCTATTCTGATGAGGTATCGTTTGATCCCCTCTGGTTTTTGGAAAATGAGGTTACTTCCTTGAGTCCTTTGTATAATTATCCCGTACTAAAACATTTGGCTAGTCGTGCAAAACTACCAGCATCATTCAAGGTGTATCGGTTAGAAAATGGTCAGGAGTTACTTGAGAAAACGTATGCGATTACCTATACCATTTCTAATCAAAAACTGCTTAGGCAGCTTAGCAAGATCACCGATCACGGTACTTCGATTACCACAGATTTGGAAGTTATTTACCATTACTAGTCTTTAAGAATTGTTTAGGATAGCAGTTCATTGATCCATTTCAATGAACTGCTATCTAATTGTCTAATGGGGGTTTTTCCAAGCGCCGTATTTTTGAGGCAAACAATTGCCACAAGGCCTATAGCCATTGGCCAGAGCTTCGGATTCATTTTTAAAGAACACTCGGTTTTCAACTTTCATTCTTTTGCCTGAAGAGCAGTTGAGCAAGCCATATATTTTGCCATTTTTGTAGCCTGCAAGTGAAATCTGCCCCTTACGAATTAAAGAGGCCAGATTTCTTCTTCTTTCTTCTGGGTACGTCCCTAAATCCATATGTTTGATCATGATGGTTTATGAAAGCGCATCGTGAAAAATAATGCCTAAACTATGTCTCTGTCCGCTATGTAATGGACTTACACCATGCTTCATGTTTACACGATAAAAGCCCTTACTTCCTTTTACGGGACGAAAATGGGTAGTGAAGATGACCATATCGCCAGCATTCGGCTTTAAAACATTGGCTTTGGATTGCGCTCTGGGTATTTGTTCTGTGATTACAAATTCACCTCCCGTATAATCTTGGTCAATTTGGTCGAGCATAAAAACCATTTGTATTGGAAAATAGATTTCTCCATAAAGATCTTGGTGTAAGGTATTAAAACCTCCCTTGCCATATTTGAGAATCAAGATGGTAGGCTTTTCTTGTCCATGTTCTTTGCAAAGGGTTTTCATTGCCTCATGTGTATCTGGAAATCTTTTGCTAATATTTAACTCCTGCATCCATTGGTTGGCTACAGGAGCTATTGCTGCATACACCTTTTCCCGCAGTGTAGTGATGAGTTTAGGTAAGGGATATTGAAAGTACTTGTACTCACCCAGCCCAAAGCGGTAGCGTTCCATATGGATGGTTTTACGATAGGTATCATCCGCATCATAAGCTGCAATTAATAAATCGCATTCCTTTTGATCTAATACATTTTTGACGATTACAAAACCTTGATCGTGTAATTCTCTTTTGATTTCGTTCCAATGTAGGTTGGCTAACTTTGTTTCTATATTTTCCATGACAATCATTTTTTATTGCCAGCAAAATTAGCTTGGAGGTATAGGGTGGAAAATCCGAAACTTGCGCAGTTTTAGAGGTGTAGAAAAGTTTTTTATCCAATATAATTTTGGCATCAGCCTTAAAAAAAATGTAATAGATTACTTTACGGTTATGGCAGTAAAAAGCCCCGTTACGCAACGTAACAGGGCTTTATGCTATACAATCTAACGTTTGGGTTAAAAGCTATATCTTAGGCCCAATTGCATTTGATAACGTGAAGCGAAAAAGTCTTTGGCATAAGAAGTTACGTTCTTTTGATCAAATGAATAGGTTGGATAGGCCGTTGGCGTTCCTGCCTTTTCTACTTTTAAACCTACGCTTGCCATTGAATTGAAGGTATTTGGTGAGAAATATTGTACGCCC
This sequence comes from Pedobacter sp. ASV17, assembly GCF_016429065.1. GTDB lineage: Bacteria > Bacteroidota > Bacteroidia > Sphingobacteriales > Sphingobacteriaceae > Pedobacter. The sequence goes on along the minus strand of NZ_JAELTX010000170.1, from coordinate 651 downwards.
CAATCCTTGTTCAGCAAATTGGTCAGGTTGATGATGTCGTAGGTAAAAGTAAGCGTATGTTTCTGTGCACCTTGTCCAGCCAACAAAATATCTTGAGAAAAACGGAAATCACTTTGGACATTCCATGGGGTACGGGCACCATTACGCTCGGTAAAATTGCCCCTTCTGGTATTCAAGTATTTATTACCGTCGATAAAAGTATCAAATGCTGCTGCCTGCGCTGCTCCTGTTGGTGTAGCGGCAAAGAACTTGCTGGTTTCTCCAGTCTGAGGAATGTACACCAAACTTACGGTCTGTCCCGTACCATTAACGGTAGCATTAACAAAGCCATAAGAATAAGGAGAGCCCGATTGCGCACTAAAGAAGAGCGAGAAATTGGCTACATATTTATTCGCTTTATCCCAACTGTGCTTATAATTGATCGTTGACACAATACGATTACGAATATCAAAGTTTGAATAGGCCAAACCAGGATTGTTAGGGCTCAAGGCCTGATTCAGTTGCCAGTTCGACTCCATAGAGTTACGGATGCCGTTGGTAATGTCTTTCGACTGTCCATAAGTATAGGCTGCCATCACATCAAGCCCAAATGGAAAAGCCTTGCTAACCTGTCCAGTAACGCTATAACGATAGCCTTGGCTGGTATTAGAC
>NZ_JAELTX010000016.1 GCF_016429065.1 Pedobacter sp. ASV17 | reverse complement strand
CCGTAAACCCTTTCGGTAGAAATGAAACCTGTGATAGGTGCCATGGTGCCGCTAGGTGTACGTACATACACTTTGTTCAAGCTTTCCAAATTAGAACGATATTGAGGGTCGGCTTGGTAAACTACCCTGTATTGCTTACCAAACTTGTTAAAGTTAGAAGCATAAACACCACCGTAGTAACCTTGCATTACACTCATCACGTCGTTTACGTTTAAGCCAGCCTGCTTAATTTTAGCCACGTTGGCTGTAATCAAATATTGAGGGAAGTTAGGGTTAAACGAAGTTGCCGCATACTGTATTTCTGGACGCTGATTTAGTGCCGCTAAAAACTGATTGGCAATTTGCGAGAAGTTATTGATGGTACCACCAGTTTTATCCTGCAATTGGAATTCGAAACCACCACCAGTACCAAAACCTTGGATGGTTGGAGGAGCAAAGAAGATAATTTTAGCTTCTTTCATGTTCGCTGTTTTTGCAAACAACTCTCCAATAATGGTTTTTACATCACGTTTACGTTCGTCCCACGGTTTTAAACGGCTAATTACCATTCCGTAAGAACTACCCGAACCACTAATCATAGCTCTACCCACTACTTTAAGGGTAAGCCTTACTTCTGGAACAGTTCTTACAATACTGTCAATTTTACTCACTACCTCATCCGTACGTTCTTGCGAAGTTCCTGGAGGCAGCGAAATATCAGACATGATCGCACCTAAATCTTCGTTAGGTACAAATCCTTTTGGTGTGGTGTTAAATGCCCAAACAAATGCCGCTACGAAAGCCAATAAACCTAAGCCCGCAAGCCATTTTTTCTTCGATAAGAAATAAACAGAGCCTTTGTATTTGCGGGTCATGGTTTCAAACGAAGTATTGAAAGCTGCATAAAAGCGTTTCATGAAGCCTTTTTTCTCTTCGTGGTCATCTTTGTGCGGTTTAAGCAACAAAGCACATAATGCAGGACTTAACGTTAAAGCGTTAATGGCCGATAGGATAATGGAAATGGCCAGTGTTAAACCAAATTGTTTAAAGAATACACCTGATGAACCGCTGATAAAACTTACGGGAACAAACACCGCCGCCATTACCAAGGTAATAGAGATGATGGCACCAGTAATTTCATCCATCGCATCAAGGGTCGCTTTTCTGGCCGATTTATAGCCCTTGTCGAGCTTGGCATGGACGGCCTCCACCACCACAATCGCATCATCCACCACAATACCGATGGCGAGCACGAGTGCGAAGAGGGTAAGCAAGTTAATGGTGAAACCAAATAAGCTTAAGAAGAAGAAGGTACCTACAATAGCCACCGGTACTGAAATGGCTGGAATTAAAGTAGATTTAAAATCTTGAAGGAAAATAAATACTACGATAAATACAAGGATAAAGGCTTCTACCAAAGTGTGTAATACTTTCTCGATAGAGGCATCAAGGAAATCGTTAACGTTGGTTAAAATTTCATAGTTAACGCCTTTTGGAAAGTCGCCTTTAGCGGTTTCTAATGCTTTTAAAGCACCGTCAATTACCTCTTTTGCATTTGAACCTGCTGTTTGGTTTACGGCAAAACCTAGGGCCGCTTTACCATTCAGTTTTACTGATGAAGCATAGCTCTGTGCACCAAGCTCAATACGGGCAATATCTTTCAGCTTTAAAATCTGACCATTATCGGCTGTTCTAATGATGATGTCTCCAAATTGAGTTTCATCTTTTAACCTTCCTGTATATTTTAAAGTATATTGGAAAGATTGCTGTGCTTGTTCACCCAATTGACCTGGCGCTGCTTCAATATTTTGGTCAGCTAAGGCCGCATTAATGTCGCTAGGAACCAAACCATAGGCCGCCATTACATCTGGTTTTAGCCACAAACGCATGGTGTAAATAGATTGGCCAAAGGCATTCACGTCACCAACACCAGTTACCCTTTTAATTTGAGGAATGATGTTGATTTCGGCGTAGTTCTGCAAGAATTTCTGGTCATAAGCAGGGTCATCGCTGTACAAACCAAAAATCAATACGTTACTGGATTGTCTTTTGGCAGTAATTACACCCGCCCTGGTTACCTCGGCAGGTAATAAACTGGTAGCACGTGCCACACGGTTTTGTACGTTTACTGCCGCTAAATCTGGATTGGTACCCAATTTAAAGTTCACGGTAATGGTTGCCGAGCCATCGTTACCAGCAGAAGAGGTCATGTAGGTCATGTCTTCCACACCGTTAATTTGCTCTTCCAGCGGAACCACCACACTACTCATCACTACGTCGGCGTTGGCACCTTGGTAGGAGGCAGAAACTTGCACCGTAGGTGGCGCAATTTCTGGATATTGCGAAATAGGCAACGTTACAATACCTAAAACCCCTAAAATTAAAATAATGATAGAGACTACGGTAGAAAGTACGGGCCTTTCGATAAATTTCTTAAACATAAGATTTTGTTGGAGTGTTTAAAGCTTGTAAAGTTGAAAGGTTAACAACGTCTCAACTTTACAACAAAAAATAACTTATTTCATTTTGGCATCAGCAAATACAGAGTCAGCGGGCTTAGGCGCAGGTTTTACTTTGTCTCCATCTTTTAGAGAAGCAAAACCTTCTAGTATAAACTTATCTCCAGCTTTTAAGCCTTTAGTTACTACATAGAAATTTCCTTTGGTTAGCTCCATGATTTCGATATTGGTGCTTTTCACACCGCCAGTGTCGTTAACCAAGTAAACAAATTTCTTGCCTTGGATATCCGTAGTTGATTTTTGCGGAACCAATAAGGCATTTTGCAAGTGTTGTGGGATACGAACAGAAGCACTGGAACCCGAACGTAACAAACCATTTGGGTTAGCGAAAGTTGCTCTTAAGCTAGATGAGCCTGTCTGCGTATTGATTTGTCCACTGATGGTTTCAATTTTACCTAGTTCTGGATAAATAGAACCGTCTGCCAATACTAAAGTTACAGCTGGAATTTGCTTGATTTTGTCTTCTAAGGTACGGCCTTTGGTATCTCTAGAAATTTGTAGCAATTGTTTTTCGTTCAATGAAAAGTATGCATAAACTTTACTGATGCTCGAAACCGTGGTTAAAGCTTGTTGACTAGTACTGCTTACCAAAGCACCAACTTTGTAAGGGATGGTTCCAATGACACCATTTACAGGACTGTTGACTACAGTATAACCTAAATTAACCTTTGCGTTTACCAATGCGGCTTTAGCTTGAGCCAATGCTGCTTTTCTAGAGGTTAGGGTTAAGGCGGCGTTTTCTAGATCAAACTTGCTAATGATATCTTTCTCTACCAATGGTTTGGTTTTGTTGTACTGTAGCTGTGCGGCGTTTACGTCAGCTTCAGCACTTCTAATCGCAGCTTCGGCAGTTCTAACTGCTTGCTCATATTGTGGCGCATTGATTTTGAATAATGGCTGGCCCAACTTTACAGTAGCGCCTTCATCTACGTATATCTTTTCGATGAAGCCATCAATTTTTGGTCTGATATCTACATTTTGTTGTCCTTCCAAGGTAGCTGGATAGTCGCTCTCTAAAGTAGTATTGAGCTCGTTAATTTCCACCACTGGGTAGGCTTGCGGACCCGTAGGTTTACCCGCTGCAGCTTTAGGGTCTTTACCACCTGAACCGCATGATGCTATAAATAGGCCTGTAATGCCCATTAGCGAGAATAAAAGTGAGGATTGTTTCATTATATGTTGAGAATTGAAGGTTTTTTTAATTAAAAATTTTTTCTAAAATCAATTGTTTTCTTTCGGCAATAAGCGCTTTGTACTTTTCCTTGGAAATATCTAGCAGCTTCTGGTAAAGTGGCGTCATAATTACTGGGAAGGACATTAACGCAAAGAGGTCAAAGACGAAATGTATCGGGTCTCCTTTTTTGAGGGTGCCTTTTTCCATCTCTTCTGCAATTTCTTTGAGGAAATGGGCCAAGGCAGCACTTTTTTTCTTTTCCTTAAGGGCAAAGTTTTTACTGCATATTTCGGTAATGAGGAACGACTCCCGATAAGGGTATTTCAGCAATTCCTTCATGTAAACATCTATAAAAATACTTAATTTTTCCTTGAATGGAACATTGTCGTACAGTACTTTATCTAGCTGAGATTTCAAACTCTCTACCGCCTCACGATACACTGTTTGAAAAAGTAAATCCCTTGAACGGAAGTAGTAATTAATGAGCGAACGGTTCACGCCTGCTGCATCGGCAATTTCTTGCGTAGTCGCATGCAGGTATCCTTTGTTAAAGAATAAGTCCTTTGCTGTTTGTTTAATGAGTTCTTCTTTGTTCAAGACTGCCGATTAACTTTGATGTTTAACAATTTTGTTAACAAAAGTAGATTCGGAATGTCTTTTAAAAGTCAGGGAAATCTCATTTAATCATTTGATTAAATTTTGTTACAAATGATAGAGGGTTGCATGGTGGTGCAGATTATCATTTGAGAACGGTTTTATAATTGGTCTATCTCCCCTTCAAAAACTCTTTCGGCTGGACCGCATAAAAATACATCGGTGAACTTCTCCCCGTCGTAGTTAAAGTTAATTTGTAGGTCGCCACCTAATACTTTGATAGGGGTTTCAATTTTGCCTATCTGATTTTGTTTTTTGGCCATGGCCATGGCTACCGCAGTAACTCCTGTTCCGCAGGCATAGGTTTCGTCTTCTACACCACGTTCAAAAGTGCGCACAAATAAATGATTAGGTTTTTGCTCTATGAAATTAACGTTAATGCCTTCGTTTTTGTAGGTTTCGTTGTTACGTATATTGTAGCCTTCTGCGTAAACGTCCATTTGCTCCAAAGCGCTCACTTCTTTTACATAGTGTGGCGAGCCTGTGTTCAGTACAAACGCTTCCCCATCTTGCTGAATATTGTCTACATCAATCATTTGCAGTTCCACCCAATTGCCTTCCGCTGAAATTTTGGCATAATGAGCGCCATCTACTGCCAAAAAATTAGTTTCACTGTCAATTACGCCCAAATGCTTTGCAAAAGCCACAATACACCTGCCGCCATTGCCGCACATACTGCCCAAGTTGCCATCAGCATTATGGTAAACCATTTCAAAATCATAGTCTGGGTGGCTTAAAAGAAACATCAAGCCATCAGCCCCAATACCAAATCTACGGTCGCAAAGTTTGGCCACAAGCTTCGTATCAATGTTTTTCAATGCACTTTCTCTGTGGTCAATCAATACAAAATCGTTTCCCGCACCTTGGTATTTATAGAACTTAATTTTCATCATGAAATACAATAAATTTGTAACAATCGTTAGGCAAAAAACGTCAACATGCTGTTGTAATGTCTTTTAACATTTTTTAACATGTCTTTAGACGTGATTATGATACAAATATCGTTCATATGGTATTAAATTTGAAAATGTATTTCAAGTATTAATACACACAACATACAATAACCTCGAAATCGTTTGGAATTTGCGCACAACGGTTTCACCTAAAAAGTAAAATATTATGCAAATGAAAAAAATAGGATTGATTGTAGTGGCTGCCTCTTTCTTGGGCGGTGCATTAGCAATTGGCGCCTATAAATTATTAGAGCGCCCAAGTGATCATTCAACATTGGCCGATAAGCAGAATACGATGTTTGCCAGTAACGTGGTAAGAGCATCTTCTGCTGGGGCTCCTGATTTTGTGCAGGCGGCGGCGACGGTGTCTCCAGCGGTAGTGCACATTAAAACGACCTACGAAAATAAATCGAGCAAGAGTAATGGTGGTGGAATGGAAGATATGTTTGAACAGTTTTTTGGTTTTGGCGGTGGCATGCAACGCGGTCCACGTCAACCACAGGCAGCTTCGGGTTCTGGAGTAATTTTAACGCCAGACGGATATATCGTAACGAACAACCACGTAGTAGACAAGGCTGATAAAATTGAGGTCATCTTATCTAACAGACGTAAAGTAACTGCAAAAGTTATTGGTAAAGATGCCAACACGGATTTGGCTTTAATTAAAGTAGATGCAAATGATTTGCCTTATGTGAAAATGGGTAATTCAGACAATGTACAGGTAGGTGAGTGGGTTTTAGCAGTAGGCTTCCCTCTTGATTTACAAACCACCGTTACTGCTGGTATTGTAAGTGCTAAGGCTCGTAACATTGGTATTTTAAACCGTGAAAGCGGCATGATGACCGAAGAAGAGTATGACGAATACAGAAGAACGGGACAAAAGCCAACGCGTACCAATAACTCTATCGAATCTTTTATCCAAACAGATGCTGCCATTAATCCTGGTAACAGCGGTGGTGCTTTGGTAAATGCCAATGGAGAATTAGTGGGTATCAATGCCGCTATCGCTTCTCAAACGGGTAGAAACGAAGGTTATGGTTTTGCTATTCCAGTAAATCTAGCGAAGAAAATTTTAGAAGATTTCAAGAAATTTGGTTCGGTAAAACGCGGTTATATTGGTGTTAACTTTGTAGCCTTAGATGCTGATGTAGCTGAAGAACTTAAAGTAAAAGAAAACACTGGTTTATATGTTAGCGATGTAATGCCTAATGGCGCTGCTGCTGCTGCGGGTATTAAACAAGGTGATATCATTAAAAAAGTGGAAGGCTTAGCCATCTACGATTCTCCAGATTTGCAAGAGCGCATTGGTCGTATGAGTCCTGGTGATAAGGTAGCTTTAACAGTTTTAAAAGCTGATGGTTCTACTAAAAATGTAAATGTGACCTTAAAAGGTGAGAGCTCTGTTGCTTTAGCCGCCAAATCAGAGAACAAAAACACAGGCGCTAGCATCAGCAAGTTAGGGGCAAGCTTTGCTCCAGCACCAGATGCCTTGAAAACCAAATACGGTGTGAAAAACGGTGTGGTAGTCACTAATGTGGTTCCTGGTCAGTTGTTTGACTACTGGGGTGTTAAAAAAGGCTTAGTGATTACTAAAGTAAATGGTATAGCCGTAGGTAGTGCAGCAGATATTGAGAAAGCGTTGCCAACTTCTAGAGATGGTAGAACGACCATTTCGGGAGTGAGTGAAGAAGGTGCTGTTACTTTCTCGTTCAACGGAAACTAATCACAACACATAGATGATTTTGTTAGAGGATACTCGTAATGGGTGTCCTCTTTTTTTGTCATAACATTTTGTTGTCACGCTGAGTTTATCGAAGCGTATCTGCCATATCCTTCGACAGCTTGTCCCGATTATTCGGGAAGCTCAGGATGACACAGGCTGCTACGTATTTTTTGTCAAATGAGATGAAATTTACCTTTGCCGTTCTTTGCGAATTCTTAAAAAATCTTTGCGGTGATAAAAATTAACGCAAAGAACGTAAAGAGGGCCTGGCCTTTTAATTATTTAAAAACACATAGCTCACAAAAACAAAAAAGCACCCAAAATATTGGATGCTTTTTCTATATAGTTAACCTATTTATGCTGTGCCTGCCCTACGCGGATAGCCCACTCACAGGACTTTTTTATCTACTTTGTTTTCGTATAACAAGCTAGCAAAAAATTGGTTTTGTTTTGTCAAGATTTTATTAACAAATCAACAAATGTGTATTATTTCTTAGTGTCGGCATAACCAAACACCTTTTGTAACAGGCTGGTAGAACGGGCGCCCACGTTATCTCTAATTTTTAATTCTTCCTGTGCTACCTGAACAAACATACCTTCGATAGCTTTTTCGGTTACGTAGCTGGTTAAATTGGTGTTTACAGGTTTTACCAAAGGAATTTTATTATAGGCGGCAGCGGCATCAGTCCAATATTTAGTGGCGCCAACCTTGCCTAAACTATTGGCAATTACCGGCGAAAATTTTTCCGTCAGTTGGGCGGTGGTTACTCTTTTGAAATATTGTGTTGCTGCATCTTTAGTATTGCCTAATAAAATGTTGGTGGCATCGGCAATGGTCATTTGCTTAATGGCACTAACAAAAATTGGTTTAGCTTCCTTTGCGGCATCTTCGGCGGCACGGTTCAAACTTAAAATTACATTATCTGCTAGTGAATTTAAACCTAAACTACGTAAACCTTTTTCTACTTTTTGAGCTTCGGTAGGAAACAAGATTTTAATGGCCATGTTCCCAAAAAAACCATCTTTAGCCGACAGTTTATCTGCCCCCGCAGAAGTGCCTATTTCTAGTGCCTGTTTTAAGGCATTTCCTATTTCTAAACTGCTGGGTGTTCCCGTAGCGCCAGTAGCCACTTTGTTTAAAATGTTGCCTAGTTTACCTTGGCTTTGCGCATCACAACTGTTTAAGGTTAATGCTGATGCGGTGAGTAGGAATAATCCGATTTTTTTCATTTAAATGCTAATTAAACTAAGGTAGCGATTATTTATCACTACCTACCTTAGCAAAATTACGTAAATCTTTTGCCATTAATTGCGCACTCTTCGCCAATTTAATATATTCTGCTCGGTAACCTTCTTTATCTTTACCTTTTGCACCTTCAGCTAAGGCAATGGTTTGTTCAAAATTGCTTTCCTGTACAAAATCTGATTGGCGCAATAACATGCCTAGCATGGCCACAGATGCCGAAAACCTAAAATTGTCGCTGGTTTTACTAAGTTTATCTTGATATCTATCGAGCACTGCCTGTTGCAATAATTTACTTTTATTCCCGTCAGGGTCTTTGTAGCGAAGTTTAACCGTTAACATCTCATGAGCGTAATTAGAGGATGAGGAGTTCTTCTGATATTTGAGGTCATCGGTTTTTTTAATGAACTTGCTTTCTACACCAACAGGAATAATTTCATATAGGGCGGTAACAGTATGGCCAGCGCCCATTTCACCCGCATCTTTTTGATCATCGTTAAAATCTTCATTGTTTAGCAAACGGTTTTCATAGCCAATTAAACGGTAAGCTTGTACTTTTTTGGGATTAAATTCAATCTGCAATTTCACATCTTTAGCTACCGTAAAAAGTGTTCCGCCAAATTCATTGATCAATACCTTTCTCGCTTCGTTGATATTGTCGATATAAGCATAATTGCCGTTGCCTTTGTTGGCGAGCACTTCCATTTTGCTATCCTTATAGTTGCCCATACCAAAGCCCAATACCGTTAAGAATACACCGCTTTTGCGTTTTTCCTCAATAAGGGTTTGCATGTCGGCATCACTGCTAGAGCCTACGTTAAAATCGCCATCAGTAGCCAAAATAATTCTGTTGTTACCGCCTTTGATAAAATTATCGACAGCCACTTTGTAAGCCAGATTGATACCCGCCCCACCGGCAGTAGAACCGCCAGCACTTAATTTATTCAAGGCATCTTTAATGGCTTGTTTGTCTTCGCCAGAGGTAGAAGGCAATACCAAACCCGAGTTGCCTGCATAAACCACAATGGCCACTTTATCTTGTTCACGTAAGTTATCCGTAAGTAGACGTAGGGAGCTAACTAATAATGGTAATTTGTTGGGAGATTCCATGGAGCCTGAAACATCTATTAGGAAGACCAAGTTTGAGGCTGGTAAATGTTGATTGGGAATGGTTTTGGCTTGAAGACCGATATGCACCAATCGGTGTTGCGGGTTCCAAGGGGCGGTACCAATTTCGGTAACAATGTTTACGGGGTCACTGCCTTTAGGTTGTTCGTATTCGTAGTCGAAATAATTGACCATTTCTTCAATTCTAACGGCATCTTTTGGAGGTAAGTTGCCTGTATTGATGAACCTACGCATGTTGCTGTAGGAAGCTGCATCCACATCTATGGAAAAGGTAGAAAGTGGGTCATCACCAGCTTTCTTAAAAGCATTTTCGGTAATGTGGGCATAGTTTTCGGTGTTTTGGGGAAGAGGATAATATCTCTCTCTACGATCTTGAATAGCAGTTATTCCTGCTACTCTACCGCTCAAAGCCTGTGCAACTGGTGTAGGGCTGGATTTTATGGTAGACACACTAGCTGTGATTGACCTTTTGGCTTGTACACCGTAACCTACTACCGCAACTTCGTTTAAGGCTTTGATGTCTTCTTCCAATTTAATGTCGATAACATTTTGCTTGCCCAGTTTAATGTTTTGAGTTTTAAAGCCAAGGTAACTAATGAGTAAATACGTATCCGTATTGAGAGCTTTTAAGCTGTATTTTCCATTGGCGTTGGTGACTACACTGGTTTTGCTGGGCATGCTTTGGACCTTTACATCGGGTAAAGCCAATCCGTCGGCGGCGCTGGTTATTGTTCCAGTGATTTGTTTGTTTGGTGTTTTTTCGTATCCCAAAAATAGCATCAGGATCATAATAGGAGTTAGTAGGGTTTTCATATCAAATTACTTACAAGTGAATAATTGGACTTGGGTTAGCAATGGCTAGTAGGCCTTTCTAGCTTGCTGGGTTTATTGGTGTTTACGATTTTTAATCATTCGTCGGGTGATAAAAAAGATAGCGGCTGCAATGATGAGGTAAGGCCAAATTCCTATGCCCCAAAGCATAAAATCAACAATTGATGTCCAGCCATGCTTAAAGGATGTTTTAGTTTTCGCCAAGAAGCTATCTTCGTGTTTATCTGTTGGCTCTTTTTGTTGGTAGAGGTGGATGTTGAGCGTGCTAAAAGTCACTTGGTCACTCAAATATTTTAGCCGACCTTCCTTGCTTTCTATTTCTTCTTGAAGGTTCCTGATGTTTTCCTCAACTGCCAATATATCCTTAACGGTTTGCGCTTTCGAAAGTAGTTCTTTGTATCGTTTTAAGTAGTCGCGTTTGTTATTTAAACGGGTTTCAATGTCAATATACTCTTCGGTAACATCTCTAGCCTTTATGTTTTTGCGCTCTATTTCGTCTTTGCCACTTTCAAGGGTTGATATTAATTTTTCGAAGTTGGAGGATGGTATGCGAATTTTAAGGTCGTATGAAATGGCCTCGTCGCTGTTTTGTAAATCTTCGGTTTCATAGTAGGCATTTAGTTTTTTTAATAAGTTGTCAATCCCCTTTTTACTGGTGTTGATATGGTCGGTCTTAACGGTGAGGTCTCCATCTTTAATAATTTTCTTTTGTTGGTTAAAGTTGTTGCTTGAAACCTCAACTTTAGGCATATTTGTTTCCGTGATTTCTTCGTCCGCTTTAACAATTGGAGCCATCATGGCCAATGACTCAGTTACTGGAGTTTCATTTGCCTCTTCTTGTTTAGGGCTGCATGAGCATAAAATTGCAAATAGGCAGTATAATACTAGAGCATGAGCTTTCATAATAGGTCGCTTTTAATGAATAATTGGGTAATTAAAAAGCTCGTCTTTCTTCTCTATTGCTTTGGCACTTTCGAACTTTGGGTTTAAAGGCTAGATGTGCAATGACATAATTTTCCATACCCTTCTCGAAAAATATTTTTATACTTGAAAGAAATTTAGGCATTACTACGCGTTTGAGGTTTATTAAGAATACATCTAGGATTGAAGAGCAAGACGATTTGTCGCTGGTTGCTGCTTATCAAAAAAGTGGCGATTTAGAAGTGCTGGGTGAGCTTTACAACAAGTACATGCATTTGGTGTATGGTGTTTGCTTTAACTATTTTAAAGATGAGGAGCCAAGTAAAGATGCCGTAATGCAAATTTTTGAAGAATTGGTTTCAAAACTGCGCATTCATCAAGTGCAAAATTTTAAAAGTTGGCTGCATGTGCTTACCCGTAATCATTGTTTAATGGCCTTACGGAAGTCATCCAGAAACCCGACGGTAACCATGGAAGATAATTTTGTGGAAAACAGTGACTTTGTGCATCTAGATATCGACGACACAAAAGAAACACAGTTAACCATCATGGAAAAATGCATGGAGACCCTTTCGGAAGAACAACGAAGAAGCGTAGATTTATTCTATCTTCAAGAGAAATGCTATAAAGAAGTTGCCGATATTACGGGATATGACATGTTGAAAGTGAAAAGCTATATCCAAAACGGTAAACGGAATTTGAAAATTTGTATAGAGAAAAACAGTGGGCAATAACGAATGGTTAGATATTGAAATACTGGACGACTACCTTGAGGGGAAGTTGGATGCTAGTATGATGCATAAGGTAGAGCGTATTTCGCTTGAAGACCCTTTTGTTGCTCAAGCTTTAGCTGGTTTAACAGAGGCCAAAAAGCGTACCCAAACTCTTTCTATCTTACAAAGGCAATTGCAGGAGCGTGTAGCCGAAAAACCTGTAGAGCGTAAAATGTGGCGCATGGCTTCGCATCGTTTAAGTATTGCGGCAACGGCTGCGGTATTGTTTTTAACGGTGAGCGTATTGTTTTGGATGCGCGAAAACCAACGTCAGCAACAAGCAGAATTGGCAGCCAATAAGACTAAAAATATAGAAATTGATTTGAAACCACAGGTAGCTGCAGCAGCTCCAGCAGTTGACAGTACAAGTACAGCTGCACCAGTAGCAGAGACTGTAGTAGACCAACAGAAAGTGGAGCAGGTATTGGATAAGACCTTGAACAAAGGTAGCCAGGCCATTGCAGCTAATCGTTCAAAGAGTGTGGTAGCAGCTGCTTCGCAAGACCCTGTTTTGTTGGATAAGCAACCTGCGGTAGCCAGTTTTAAACGTGAACATGCCGAAAGCCCAATGTCGGTAGTGGGTGCAGTTAGATCGGCGCCAACGCCTCCTGTGCAGGCTTTAGAAAGCAAAGCAGAAGGAGTTCAGCCGCAAACCGGTTATGCTACATTGAGGGGGAAAGTATTCGATTATTTAGGTCGACCTATTTCTGGCGCAAATGTGAAAATGATTGGTGAAGATGCAAGGACGATTACGAATAGTAGTGGTGAGTTTGTATTATCTACAGATAAAAAAGCAGATAAAGTTTCGATAGAAGTAGCTTCGATTGGCTACAACAGGAAAAATATAGAGGCAAAAGCTGACCAAAATCTGAACATTAGATTAGATGAAGACCAAAATTCTTTAAGTGAGGTGGCCGTAGTAAGTGGCTACAGCGCTAGGAAAAAAAATACAGCTAACGCCGATACAAAAAATGACTCGGTAGTCACTGTGTTTGCAACGGAAAAAGTGAACGAAAAGCTTTCGCAACCAAAAGGGGGCTGGGCAATTTTTGAAGATTATCTTAAAAATAACAATAAACTTTTCAGTAATAGTGGGGTGTCGGTTGAGCTTGGTTTTAGCATTGGTAAAGATGGTAAACCTACCGATATCAAAATCCTAAAAGGACAGGATAAGGCATTTGAGGATGAAGCTATTCGCTTATTGAAAAATGGTCCGAAATGGAACTACAACTCAAAGTTGAGCAATGAGGGTGCTGTTACCATTAAATTTTAAGCCGTGTACAAGGTTGGTCATTTTTTAGAGCAAGATAGGGATAAGCTTATCGCTTTTATGCAGGCTCACCCATTTGCAGTGCTGATTGGAGCAAAAAATCATATTCCTTCCGCTAGTCAAATTCCACTTCAAGTAAAAATTGTTGGTGATGAAATTAAATTGATTGGTCATGTAATGAGGAAGACCGATCATCATTTGGCTTTTGCCGCTAATGAGCATGTGCTGGCATTATTTCAAGGGGCTCATGCTTATGTCAGTGCTTCGGTTTATGAAGAGCCCGCATCGGCTTCTACTTGGAATTATAGTAGTGTGCAAGCTAGGGGTACGGTTAAGCTGTTGGATGATGCCAGCACTAGAAAGGCTATCGAAGATTTAACCAATCAGTATGAGGGGGAACATAGTCCTGCGGCGTTCCATCAGATGTCGGAAGAGTATATCGCTCATCATCTAAAGGCGATTGTTGGTGTTGAAATTACAGTAACGGAATTGGAAGGTGTTTTTAAATTGAGCCAAAATCATTCGGAGAGGAATAAAAAGGGGATTGTAGATTATTTGTCGCAGAGCGATGATATGCAAGCGCATGAGGTTGCTGAGGAAATGAGGAAAAAAGGTTGATGCCTTCGTAGGCGTTAATTGTTCTGTAGATTTTTAACTTTTCGTTTTTGTGTAGTATGGTTTCCCGCTGATAGCGGAGATTGTTGCCGCAGATAAGCGCTGATTGTTCCGCAGATTTTTGCTTTGGGCTTTAAACTTTAGACTCTTAACTTTTTACTTTCTACTTTTCGTTATTGTAGTGTAGTTAGGTTTCCCGCTGATAGCGGAGATTTCTTCCGCAGATATACGCTGATTTTGCGCAGTACAACTTTCTACTCTTAACTCGCAACTTTTAACTTGAAACTCACAACTCCACTAGCACTCTGGTAAACTGATAGGTACCTTTGTTGCTAAACCACCGTCAGAAGTTTCTTTGTATTTGGCGTTCATGTCCAAAGCGGTTTCCCACATGGTATTTACTACGGCATCTAAACTTACCTTAGCTTTATCTGGATTGCTTTGTAGGGCCAGTTGGCTTGCGGTGATAGCTTTAATAGCTCCCATCGTGTTACGCTCAATACAAGGAATTTGTACTAAGCCGCCAATAGGGTCGCAGGTTAGGCCTAAGTGGTGTTCCATGGCTATCTCTGCGGCCATAAGCACTTGTCGTTGCGAGCCGCCTAAACACTCGGTTAACGCTGCTGCTGCCATTGCCGATGATACGCCAATTTCGGCCTGACAGCCACCCATTGCTGCAGAAATAGTTGCGCCTTTTTTAAAGATGCTGCCAATCTCGCTTGCACAGGCAATAAATTGAATAATCTTATCTTCGGTATAGCCGTTGCAAAAAGTAATGAAATATTGTAACACTGCTGGAATAACGCCCGATGCACCATTGGTAGGAGCGGTTACCACTCGTCCAAAAGCTGCATTTTCTTCATTCACGGCCAAGGCAAAACAACTTACCCAGTCTAAAATATAGTTGAAGCCCATTCCGCCGTTGCGGATAGCAGTAATCCAACTATCGTAGTCGTGATAGGTTTGTTGGCCAATTAAGCGTTGGTTCAATTTTGCTGCCCTGCGTGCCACCTCTAAACCTCCAGGCAAAAAGCCCGAAGTATGGCAGCCTCTATAGATACATTCGTTAATTACTTTGAAATGTTGCAGAATGCCTTTTTTGGTTTCCGCCTCTGGACGCCAAGCGGCCTCGTTTTCCATCACAATTTCACTCACCTTTAAGCCAGTGGTTAAACACCAGTGGAGCAGCTCGCTTGCTTTTTCTACAGGAAATGGTAATTCCACCTGTTCTTTTTCGCCGCTATCCTGACCTTCTTTTACCACAAAGCCACCGCCAATGCTGTAATAGGTTTCGGAAACAGCTTTACCATTGGATAAAAAGGCTTGAAAAGTTACCGCATTAGGGTGAAATGGTAAGCTTTCTGCAAATAGAAAAATAAGATCTTCCTGATAGGAGAAATCAATGTTGAAATGACCAGCCAGCTTTAATTTTTGCTCTTCCTTGATTTGGGCAACGGTGCTGTCAATGGCATTTACATCAAATGTTACGGGATCGCCGCCTGCCAAACCCAATAAAATGGCAATATCAGTTCCATGGCCCTTGCCAGTTTTGGCTAAAGAACCATACAGTAAGATTTTTACCTGCTCCACGTCGGCCAATACGCCTTGGGCAGTTAAACTGCTGGTAAATTGTTGTGCAGCTCGCCAAGGGCCAAGCGTATGGGAGCTGGATGGGCCAATCCCTATCTTAAAGATGTCAAAAACTGATATTTGTTCATTTGGCATGATACAAAGCTATGAACTTTTTAATACAAAATGCTATTAGCGCTAAATCATATTGCGAGTGATTTTGCCTTATGATATAACAAGAAGGTTCGTAGTTGTTAATTGTTCATGCAGATAAGCGTTGATTGTTCCGTAGAGCTTTGGATTTTGCAATTTTCGTTATTCCCGAGTAGGTGTTAATTGTTCCCGCTGATAGCGGAGATTGTTGCCGCAGATATACGCTGATTTTTTCCGCAGATGTTATACAAATTCCTTACTAAGAACTTTTCTTCCCCTTTAGGGAGAACCGAAGCTTAGCGAGCTCATTGATGCCAAAATGTAATAAATAACTATCAATAGATGCCGAAAGCAGAGAGGTTTTATATTCTGTTTAACCTTTCCGAAGAATAAGAGCGACCAAATCGTAAACAGTTAAATACAATATTCCAATAGAATTTGGCTAACGAATGCTTCAGACAGCAAAAGGACTAAATCATATTACGAGTGATTTTGCCTTTAATGATATAAAGAGAAACGATTTCCTTTTTGTTGATAATGGTATCGCCTTTAAAGTTTGGGTTTGAAGATCTTAGAATGATTTTGTTTGGGTCGGGATGCTCGTGTAAAATCTTGATGGTTCTTAAGCTGTTGGAACTTTCGGTAGTCATGATCACGTAAGCTTCACCCCATTGTATGATATCACGGTTCGTAATTTCCTTTACGGCAATAATTTCTCCAGAGGCATATTTTGGGTACATGCTATCACCATAAACAGGTAAATAAGCCGCACAATCGTTAAAGGGACGATAGTTCACAAAATATTCTGGCTTCTCTTCCATTAGTTTTAGACTTTCACCTTGGGTCTCAGAAAGATTAATGTTATAGTAAGGTACGCCTGCCCCTTCACTTATCATAGGTCCAGTAGGTAAAAAAGGTTCTCCTTCGCCGTTCTCCAGCCAATCAATATTTACGTGCAAGCTTTGACGTAGTTTATATTTAACAGCAGCAGATATTTTAAGCCCTCCTTTTGCTCTCAAGATATCGGAAAGCGAGCCAGGTTGAATGCCTAAGCGGTAAGCAAATTCTTTTTGGGTAAGATTTAATTCATTGATAATGAATTTTAGTCGTTGATTTTCAGTCAATTGGCAGGTGTGTTAGTAAAAAATCTAATTTTAGTTAGATAATATTAGAAAAATCTAACTATGTTTATGCTATGCAAATTAGTAAAAATTGCAATTAAAGTAAAGCCGTCCGTTCGAAACAAGCTCTGCCTCCTCTTCAAGATCTCTATTGCAGTAAATAGCTTTTTGCTTATTAGTAAAATCCATTAACTAAATATACTCCTATGAAACAGAAAGAATTTACCCCAAATTTAACAGTACTTTATGCCGCTAAATATGATGAAGCAAGGCTGAAAACAGTAGTGTTTGACCACTACACCGACCCGTATTTGGTTTTTAGTGATTTCTTTGGAGTATCGTCCATTAGGGAACATCTACGAGGACTTAAAAAGATTTATAAATGCGCTAAGGCTTTAATGCGCATAAAGACCGCTCCAGCAGATGTGATTTATGATAGGGAACTTTTTAGCATTGTGTTAAATGCTACTTGGGTGATTGACAAAACGGGGGTGAAATTTTCGCAGGTTAAGGAAACGGAACTTTACAGTGGGCGGAGTGGGGGAGTGTTGAGCGGTAAAAAGGCAGCAAATTATTTAACTGATGCCGAAATTAATGATCCTTATTTGGGAATTAAAAATGTATTTAAAAAAATAGACCTGCACAAATGCCATGTTGCCTTAAACGAGTGGCTAAAAATGGCCTTATGTAAAAACGAATTTGAAGAGGATTATAAGGGTAGGCGGAAGCTGTACAAGTGTATTGCAAAGGTGCTTATTTGCTGTTGGTTGATTTATGAAAGAGAAATTATTTCGCCAAAGGTTTAATGTGATATATTATGGAAAGAACATCTTTATTAACAGCGCCTAAAAATAATAGGTTATGCCAGATATTGGATTTGATGACCAATGTGATGCCTATTGGAATTATTTTTAACCTTAGTAAAAAGACTGATTTTTTTGATTTGATGTTGGTTTTGGATGAGCATTGTACTTATGCGTCGAAAGGTATTGACATTTTGATGGAGCCCGCTTTGCTCAATTTTTCTAATTGTGTGTACTCATTGCATACTTTTTCGAGCATCCATCAACAAATACAGGCAGGTAACTTATTTTATTGTACGGTGTGTGTGCCGCAAAATGTGATATATAGGAAAGATAAGGTGACTTTGCATGCGCCCTGCAGTCCGCATGTTTTTAAACAACAGGTGTTGAGCTACCATAGGACTTTTAAAAAGGAAATGGATAAGGCAATGCAGTTTTTAAAAGGAGCGGTTTGGTATATAGAGCATCAGATATTTGGCTTGGCTACTTTTATGTTGCACCAAGCTACGGAGCTCACTTACCGAGCTTTTTTGTCCGCACTTGGTAGTAGTGTGATTAAAACACATGATTTAAATAAGTTAAGGAAGCATTTAAATCGTTTTGTGCCTCAAATATTAGGCGCTTTTGATGAGGATGAGGTGAAGGAAACTAGGCTTTTGGGTTTATTGGAAAAGGCTTATTGTGATGCTCGGTACAATGAGCTATATCAAGTTTCGAAGGATAGGGCAAGCAAATTATTACAGGGCGTTAAGCGCTTGCAGGAAAGGGCAATGGTTGCTTATAAAGAGCAATTTTTTAGATGGAGCAGTAACCTAAGTGGCCTAGAAATCGAATTCTAAGATGCTGCTGTCCTGTAGCATGGCTTCCACAAAATCGTGGTGGTTGGTAGGGCTTCCTATTACATCCCAAGTGCCTGTAATGATACCGTTAGCTAACTGATGTTTGCCACGGCTAGGTTTTAGCTTGTGCTGTTTAAAGATCAGTTCGTAGTTATCTAAATCTTTGTTTTGGTATCTTTTAACAATACGATAGGTACGTTTGGTAAAGCGGCGTTCGGCAATGTTCTCCACATAAGGGAATACCAGTAGCGAAATAACTACTACACCCGTTACGCCAATGGCCTGAATAAAGTAGCCCGAACCTACAGCCATACCAATGGCCGCCACGATCCAGATTACACAGGCAGTGGTTAGGCCTTTTACGCGGTTTTCTTCCTTAAAAATTACCCCCGCACCTAAAAAGCCAATACCTGTTACAATGTTAGAGGCAATTCTATCGTGGCTTACGTCGCCTATTTTAATAGAAAGTACCGTGAATAGGGCAGAGCCAAGGCCAATCATAATCATGGTTTTTAAACCTGCCGATTTGCTGCGGTACTCACGTTCGGCTCCAATAATGCCACATAGCAAAATAGCCAATAAAAACTTATTGACTTCCGCTATCGTTAAAAATTGGTTTCTATCGCCTAGTATTTCCCACATGTGATAAATGTAGAAAGTTTTTTTGTAGTCCGCAAGAGGGGGAGGTCTTAAGTCCGCAAGTTGGAAAAGTGTTTTAATCCGAAAGTTGGGGTTGGTGGGAAGTTGGGAGACGAAAGAGTTTAGGTATTAAGTTGTTTTTCGATTGGAAACCTTGCAGGTTTTTAAAACCTGTAAGGTTTAAATAAGGCGCAAGGGTTGGGAGTGTTTAGCAATGTTTTTGGTTCACTAGCCCCGATTGTAGCGGAAAAACTTTTTGTTTTCTTGCCATTCTGAGCATTAGCGAAGAATCTGTAAGTTGCAGTACATCAAAAGTAGATTCCTCGTTCCTCGGAATGACAAGTAGGCGGACAAAAAGATTGAAGCGAAAAGCGGGATTTGCAGAGATAGCAGTACTGGACTTGCGCTTCTAATACTGGGCATTAGATTTCTCCACTCGCTACGCTGCGGTCGAAATGACGAAACTCTATTACAAAAAAAATCCCTCAAAACTTTCGCTCCGAGGGATTTTTTATATAGCTGATGCTGAAATAAATTCAGCATGACGTACTATTTACGGTTGCCTGATTACATCATGCCGCCCATGCCACCGCCCATAGGAGGGTGTGAATGTGCACCAGCACCTGCTTCTTCTGGCTCGTCTGCTAATACTACCTCGGTAGTTAACAACATTGCCGCAATTGAAGCTGCGTTTTCCAATGCTACACGAGATACTTTAGTTGGGTCGATAACACCAGCACCAATTAAGTTCTCATAAACATCTGTACGGGCATTGTAACCGAAATCGGCTTTGCCTTCTTTTACTTTTTGCACTACGATTGAACCTTCGATACCTGCATTTTCGCAGATTTGACGCAATGGCTCTTCGATAGCACGTTTAACGATTGCGATACCAGTAGTTTCGTCTTCGTTATCGCCTTTTAAGTTAGCTAAAGCTTCTACCGCACGGATGAAAGCAACACCACCACCAGCAACAATACCTTCTTCAACCGCTGCACGAGTGGCATGTAAAGCATCATCAACACGGTCTTTTTTCTCTTTCATCTCTACTTCCGAAGCAGCACCTACGTAAAGTACGGCAACACCACCAGAAAGTTTAGCTAAACGCTCTTGTAATTTTTCTTTATCGTAGTCTGAAGTAGTTGTCTCAATTTGAGCTTTAATTTGGCCCACACGAGCTTTAATGTCTTCAGTTTTACCAGAACCGTTGATTACTGTAGTGTTGTCTTTGTCGATAACTACTTTCTCTGCGGTACCTAAGTAAGTTAAATCAGCATTTTCTAATTTGTAACCTCTTTCTTCAGAAATTACGATACCACCAGTTAAGATAGCGATGTCTTCTAACATTGCTTTTCTTCTGTCGCCAAAACCAGGAGCTTTAACTGCAGCAACTTTCAGCGAACCACGGATTTTGTTCACTACCAAAGTAGCTAAAGCTTCGCCGTCTAAATCTTCAGCAATAATTAAAAGTGGCTTACCAGTTTGAACAGTTTTTTCCAATACTGGCAACAATTCTTTCATGTTGCTGATTTTTTTGTCGTAGATCAAGATGAAAGGAGAATCTAACTCCGCTTCCATTTTATCTGCATTAGTTACAAAATATGGAGAAAGGTAACCTCTGTCGAACTGCATACCTTCTACCGTTTTAACTTCAGTTTCAGTACCTTTTGCTTCTTCAACAGTAATTACACCATCTTTACCTACTTTTTGCATTGCTTCAGCAATTAACGAACCGATTACCTCGTCGTTGTTAGCAGAAATAGAAGCAACTTGTTTGATTTTGTTGTTGTCTTCGCCAACAGCTTGCGATTGCTCTTTCAGGTTAGCTACTACAGTAGTTACCGCTTTGTCGATACCGCGTTTCAAGTCCATTGGATTTGCGCCAGCAGCAACGTTTTTAATACCAGCAGCAACAATAGCCTGCGCTAAAACGGTAGCAGTGGTAGTTCCGTCACCTGCAATATCAGCAGTTTTAGAAGCTACTTCTTTTACCATTTGAGCACCCATGTTTTCAATTGGGTCTTTTAAATCAATTTCTTTAGCTACCGAAACACCATCTTTAGTGATGGCTGGTGAACCGAATTTTTTATCGATAATTACGTTACGTCCTTTTGGACCTAAAGTTACTTTTACTGCATTTGCCAAAGTGTCAACACCTTTTTTCAGTGCGTCACGAGCTTCAACGTTATATTTTACCTGTTTTGCCATTGCTTAATTTTGTTTGAAAGTTTTAATGTTTTAAAGTTGAAAGGTTTTTCAACTACTAATCAATTAACATTGCAACATTTTAACGTTACAACATTTCAATTTTTTATCCAATTACAGCGTAGATATCGCTTTCACGCATAATTAAATACTCTTTTCCTTCGTGAGATACTTCAGTACCAGCAAATTTGCCATAAAGTACCACGTCGCCAACTTTTACAGTCATTGGTTCATCTTTTTTACCAGCACCAACAGCAACTACTGTTCCTTGTTGAGGTTTTTCTTTTGCAGTATCAGGGATATAGATACCAGAAGCCGTTTTTTCTTCAGCAGGTGCAGCTTCTACCACAATCCTGTCTCCAATTGGTTTTAAATTTAAAGCCATAACTCTAATAATATTTATTTTGATTTAAAAATGTTTAAATTAACAGTATAGCTGTCATCAGTTTTTATGCCAATAGGTTTTGGGTTGACAAAATTTCACCGCTTTGACAGTTGAGGTAAAGATAGTTTATTTTTAGGTGTCAGAGTGACAGGGTGTTTTTTTAAAACCGTGGTGTTTCTTTTCTAGAAGCGAAACAGCAGAGGTAGTCTTTTCCCGCCAGTCCAGCTATCCGCTTTACTTCGCCTGCGGCTTCGTGCCCGCTACTATCGGGGCTATTTAACAGAGGTCTTTGCAAATAATAGAGGAGTTAGTGCTACTTTATCCCTTTGCGTTTTTAGCGTCCATCTTCCTTCCTTTGCGGTTAAAATAGAAATGAGTAGTAATAGTAGTCTTCATCATCTATCAATAAGATTTGCTGCGTAGCTGCTTCGCGGTCTTCGCTACACTCTGAATGACAAAAAGGGGCTGTGGTAGTAAATTGACGATGATTGCTGCAATACATGTCTTTGCGTTCTTAGCGTCCATCTTCCTTCCTTTGCGGTTATAATGAGACTAAGAAGTATTAATGAGATTTACTATGTAGGTAGCTGCTTCGCGGTCTTCGCCATGCTCAGAATGACAAAAAGCCACTACTGAAAACTTGCAGTTTACCGAAAACGATTAAAAATAAATTTTGCTTAGAAAGAACAGTCCAACTAAAAAAACAATTATTCCTAAAACAGCAAAGGTATAGTAAATGTATCTAGACCTTGCATCATTGATCATATATTCCAAAGGACTTTCTGGTAGGTAAATGACCTCTACCTCCTGTTTTATTTTATAGCTGGCGGGATTGGTACCTATGTTGTATTTCTTTTGTATCTCTCGTCCCTCGTTAGTTTGATAATAGATGACAGGATAGTAGAAATAGTTTGTTTCTCTTTTACCGTATTCTTTTATCAAATCCTCCACTATTCCTTTTGTGCGAATTCCCTTTTTTTGATATTTTGAAAAGTCTCGCAATTTAACATAGGCAATGAGAAAGAAAACTATTCCTCCTAGTATCAATAAAAAGGTTTCATATTCGGTCATAACGATAGAGTAGCCAGTGAAAAAAATGCTTTAATAGTTATCTAATGCTTTCTAAAAGTTGCTTCAGCTTTTGCAGAAAAGTTTGCGCCATCATTAAGCTCATAAACGATCACTATCTCTTTTTTAGAATTCCAACGTAAAACGCGGGTATTTATATCTTCACCTTGTGTTAAGGTGATGGAATTTTCTGTTGCAGTAAAAGGTCCGTCTCCTACCAATTCTCCATCTTGATAAGATTTATAAGTATTGCCACTAAAAACAATGTAGGCTTCCCCTGTTTTGTAAGTGATATTGTCTTCTTTTTTTGTACCATTGCTGGTTTGTACAACGTATACTTTGGTTTTGTCCCATCTTCCTTCAAGTTTTTCTTGAGGGTCTTTTTTACAGGCGGTAAGGGTGGTAGCAACAATAAGTAGTAAGAAGAGTGTTCTTTTCATTTTTGAATAAGCGTGAATTAACAGATACACTAAAGTAATGATAATTTAGACAAAACCCATTTCGGAGACTAAAAACTAAAAGTACCTGTCCTTAAAAACGGAAGCCCATGCCTACATAGGTCATGGTGCTTTCTTTCGAAGTGCCTATCACTGCTTGTAGTAACAGAAGGTCTGCAGGGGAGAAGAATATACCACCACCATAACCATTATGCCAAGTGTTGGACTGAATACCTTTGGACCAAACCCGTCCAATATCTTGAAATCCAATTAAGCCAAGCTTGCCAGGGAAAAGGTAGGAGTTGAAGTCAAGGATTTTTAACCTTAGCTCAAGGTTGTTGAAAGCTAATGAAGTGCCCGTAAAACGACTTCTATAAAAACCTCTTAAGTTCACAGAACCTCCCAATTTAACCATCTGAAAAAATGCGGGGTCGCCTGCGTTGGCCGCTAAGCCACTGCGATTGGCAATTACGAAAGTACCATGCCCATCAGGATTAAGGTAAGCCGTAAAATCAGTATGGAAAGTGCCTGAGCGCAGATGGTTTTCATTCAATTGTTGAAGCCCCCTAAGCGTAGTTTGCCAATAAAGGCCTTTAGTAGGCATTAATGGATTGTTCCTTGTATCGTAAACGGCTGTAAACTTTAGTCCAGTATACCATTTGGTGCTAAAAACATTTTCGCTAGGGAATGTACTTTGGTAAAACCCCAAAAATTTATTGGTGTTGTTGGAATAGGCGCTGTTATAAAACTGGTTGCTAATCCCAGCGCTTAACTCAAAATTACCAAAGCGGCGTTTTAAGCTAATGTCGGCATCTACCAAATCATATCGGTTACGGAAAAATGGTATTTTATCATCTTGGTCGTTGTCAAACTCTCCGTCCTCATCAGGTAAGTAAGCCATAAATTTAGAGTTGTTGCCTATGCCAAAAAAGTTGCCCACGTTGTTGGGGCCTTGTGAAGAGGCTTTAATGTTGAGGTCGTAATTGCCGATGAGTTTTTTCCAGTCGGCTTCGTAACCTATAGAGAATGATTTTCGGGGGATGGAGTAATTGGCAATCAGTTCATGTTTAAAAGCGTATGGTTCCTTTCTAAATCCGTGCTTTGTATCTCTAAAACCAAAATTTACAGATACTCCATTGTCATTGTTGTACTCGGGAAGTACTACTATTTCAAACCTGTCGTAAGCAAAGCTTTTTCTGTTGTAACTGTTAACAGCAGTGTCGTTTGATAATTTAAATGTCGCCAGCTTTTTGTTGGGCAGACTGTTCTTGCCATCCTTATTATCGTAAATTAACAGTTTATTGGCATTTGCAAAACCATTTTCAATTTGGTAGGAATCCGAATCTTGTCCACCTATTAAGCGCACCTTAATGCTCGACTTGTGCTGGCCTTTTACTTCAAAAGTATTATTGCCACCATAACCATACAATCTAATTTCCTTGGTCACCTGTGGAATGAATGTGCGTTGGTAAATAATCCCTTCTATGTTGCCTTCTTTTTTGGTTTTATAAATGGTTACGGCTATTTCTCCATTTTCGCGGTAATCCAACACCAGTTTCTCATGCTTATCGCTAGCAGGAATGTCAACGTAAATAGAAATAAATTGATAGTATGCTATGGCCTGTTTGGCAAGGTTGTTTCTTCTTTGGATAAAAGTTTCGGCCAACCGCTTACCCGAAATTTCATAAACTGCAGGGGGCATCCTTTTCATGGCACGATAAACGAGCGAATCGGGGAGGTGCTGTTGTACATAAGCAATTTGCTCCTCCCAATCTTGTTGGCTCAAGGCATTTAGAAATGAACGGTCAAAATATCTTGCATTAAAATTCCATCCGTTAATGTCCCTTATCTCATTTTTATAGGGCTGAAATTTAGACTTTAGCCATTGGTGCGACACAATCCAAGGGAAAATACCCAACGTTTGATAATACACTTGGTCGCGGTCTCGGGGAATTGGCGTGTACACCACTTGTTTGCCTACTTTGTTTTTGTCCCACCTCCACTGGTCCTCATGTCGGTCCCAGTCGCCAAGCAACATGTCCAATAAGCGGGCTCTTAACACTGTTTTTTGATCTATCAGCTCATCATTATCCTTTTGCAGATTTTTAATCAGTTTATCGGTATTGACACTTTTTTCGCTTTCATCGGGAATTCGTTCTTCGAACAAGAAAACCTGATTGGCAAAATCTTTTCGGTATTCGCCCAGTCCTGGATCATCGGCAACATAAACCACTTCGGGGTTCATGTGCGGGATATTGAGCGCATTGGCCAAAGGAGGTACGGTAAGTGCTGCAAACGGATTGGCCGTAGTCACTTGGTCTTGTAAGATATCTTTGGCAATGGTTTCCTTAAGGTTTTCGGGAAGTGCTCTTTCTGGATACTTTTGTAAGGTGCGTAATACATATTGACGTCCAGCGTTATCCTCTAGTCTTAAAGAACGGGTTTGCATGCCGCCGCCCAATTTTACAATCTTAAGCCCGCCTTTTTCCTGCTGGATATTGAATACTCTGATTTTAACTGGAGCTGCCCAAGTTTTACGATAGTTTTCGCCAAAGAAAAAGCGATGGAGCTTCCCGACATGATCATAGGTAGGGGCAACGGTAATTTGTATACTATCGGCCCTGTTTTGTGAGTTTGCCGAGTTGGAAAAAAGCAAACAGCCGAAAACAATGAGGAGTAATTTTTTCAATAAAATAAAGTGACTTTCTCAAATATAGAAAATAAATGCTGGGTAGCAATTTGAGCAGGCATAGATTGTGGGAGAGGGAAACAGATAAATTTTACTTGATATTCGCAATATATATCACGTATGGTTCCATGATTACTACATTTCTAAATAGTTTAGACCGTTTATTTGTCTTGTGAAATCCTGGCGATTCATAAGAGCTACTAGAGTTGTCATATTTTTTATCGGATACCAAAGCTAATGTTGAGTTAACCGCTGCATTGAAGTTAATTAATGGTTGTCCATGCTCATCTTTATACTTTACTTTTTCTGGAGAGCTACCGTATATTAATATGGGTATCATTACATCAGATTTTGTATGTGTGCCCAGAACGGAAGAGAAATCAATGTCAGAGAGTTTTTTATAATTTGGAAATAGCTCGTATGCTAAACTATCGTTGGCTATAACTTTGGATGCCACAAGCTTATTTCCCCTTTTTTCGATTTTTAAAGTGAAATTTAGAGAATATATTATCAAGCTATCCTTAGGGCGCTTAAAATCTGAAAGTAAATGATGTATTTGTTTCCAAATCTTATCTTCGTCAGAAAGGTTTTGCTGTGCATTTGCACTCGTAATGTACAAAATCAAAACAACTAATATCGTGAATAATTTTCGCATAGTAATTAAAGACATTTAGTACCAGTGTACCCTAGGTTATTTATAGGGGCATTAGTGTTTTTTCCCTGTTTGTTTACATTACTTTCTGGACTCTTTAGTATGATTATCCCTCCTCTCTGTCGCCAGCATTTTGCGGGGGTGCTTTTTTGAGCTAAACAGGCCGAATAAGCAAAGATGAGTAGTAATATGATTATTTTTTCATCCGTATAAAATTATACTTTACGGTAGTATATACTTTTGTAGCTGTACAATATTTGTTTTATATCTGTTGCCTGATAGTAGTTCAATAATATGTAAATTATATTTTTTGTCGAAATTGTTCTGGTATTTTTCTACAAGCATCGTCAGTTCTTTCCAGCTTATGAAACGGTAACTAGGTTTCTTCTTCAAAATATTTTCTTTACCATGTTTATCCGTATTGATATAAAAAAAAGACAAGATTTTTTTGATGGGGAGCAATGCATTTGCATAAAAACTCATATTCATTCTCGTATAAGGTAGAAGGAATAGTTTTATTTATACTCACTATCCTTTGTTCCTTGGGTATATTAACAGTATCTACCAAAAAATGAAGGTTATTATTCTCAGTTTGTGCAAATGCGATATTGTTTAGGGCAATGCTCAAACTTATAGTGATGATAAGATATATTGATTTATTCATGGTTCAATTATGGACAAGTTAATGGTAGTTTTTTCTGGTTTATAGGGTTCTTGTAGCATCAATTGAACATCTTAAACCAGTTAGGGGTCGGTTATCGAAAATATCTGCTCACCCACTATTTCCCACCCATTTTTATTTTTTAAAAAGAACCATGAAATACTAGAGCTCCCTGCGCTTTTAGAATAAAATTTTGCAATACATAAGCTTTGTTATTCGAAATAATTACTGGTGCAAATATTACTAGTGACTTCAAATGGGAGGTATTTGCATTTAACTTTACATTCTCTTTTAAAGGATAATCTTCAATATTACTGGTATCAATTTTCTTGATAAAATCTATCCACTCCTTTTCATTCCAAGGTTTTGGAGAAATCGTATCTAAGCCCCTTCCTCCGCCCATAAAATCAAATCCGTGGAAGCTACTTTTTTTCGTTGCAGGAAAAACTTTAACTTTTCTATTATCCTCTTTAATTGACTTCACGGCGAGCTTATGGATAACTATTCTATCATCAATATAGTGTTTCTGGCTATGGCAACTAGTGTGCGTTAAGATTGCCAGAATAAAAAATATTCTAAATTTTAACATTTCTTTTTCTTTGCTGAATTTGAATCATTTAACGCTTCACTCCTTAGGCTTCGCTCTATTCTAGATTTATTTGGCGCATATTTTCTGTACGCTTTTGTATCTTTAAGCCTTCCCCTCTCTGGCTGACTATATTCGATAAAGCACTAACACAAGCACCGCTACGCTAATGCTTGCGTTAGGTAAAATGCTTAACCCAAAAGGGATGGTTTTTTATTCAATTTTTTCAAAAGTATAGGTTGTCCCTGCTTTACTTAGTATTAATTGTTTTGAAGTAGATTGCACAACTTGATATACATTGGTACCTGGTTCTATGTAATAATTTTCTTGAGGTTTTAAGTAAGCTTTTATTGCCATTGCCTTACCCATTATCTTCTTTATAGGGATCGATATTCTATAATAGCCAACACAATCAATGGTAAAATACCCGATATTCTTATTGTTGAAAATAGTCATGTTACCTCGCCCTTCCTTATCGGTTCCGACTATGTTTAATATATTATTATCTAGATCTCTACAGCCGTAAATACCCCACATGGGCTTTAATGCCGCGTCAAAAATGGTGATGTCTAAATTCACATTATTTAATGTCCCTAAATTTATAAGTTCATAACGAGACGTATCTTGTTGAGGATAATCCTTATAGGAAAGTGTAAGTTTATTATTCTTGAAATAATAGCTGCCATATCCTTTTTTTGTAAGAAGATCATCTTTAAATTCCTCTTTAAATGTTTCTTTACTAAAAGTTATCGCGTGTTCTGGTTTCCCTATTTCACGATAAGTCCCCAAAATCTTTTGAGCTTTGCAGATATTTATGCTTGCTGTTAATATAAATGAAGCAATATAGATTGTTTTTCTCATTGACATCCTCCAATTCTGCCTGTTGGTGTTGTTTTGGTACCTAAAGTATTTTCTCCCTTTTGTTCTATTGAAATAACATTTTTTATTCTATCTTGTTCTTGAGTTGACATAGCTTTAAAAGCATTTGATTCGAACAATCCTCCCCAAGATAGATCACTATAGAATCTTTCTTTTTCAAGTGAAGAAGAAAAAGTATAACCTTTTGAATCTCCATATTCTCTAAGGGAAATAGCAATTTGGTCTACGAATATTCTAGCCATTTCATTGTGGTGGATTTCATTTAAATCAGGTCTTTTTGAACTGAAATATGCGTCGAATAATGCACTGTATTCTTTGTTAGCATTAAGAGGGTCATTCGCAAAATAAGCAACAAGGTAGGCGTGTATACCCTCGTGTAGCAATGTTTTAACAATTGCTAAATCAGAAGCATTTACGAATTTAGTTTCATCAATAATAGTAGTAACTTTTTTATTTACTCTATCCCAGTTTCCAGTAGAAGCTAATTCAGCATCTGATAATGTTTTGTTTTTTAATATCCATGTATAGTTTGGACTAAAAGAATTATTACTCGTGAAATTTCTAAGTAATGAGTTGACCCATCCATTTTGAGTTATCACTATATTTTTTGCATTTTTTATGCATTTGTCAGTTAGACTATCAATAATTTCTTTAGGCGGACAACTTTCAATCCCCGTACTACCACCAATACACCCACAATCTGCTTCATACGCTTCTCCATTTGGCTCCATTGCACAGTCGTACCTCACAATCTCCGTTGAGCCGCCGCCTATAGGGGGAGGGCCAACAGGTCCGGTAGGTCCGGAGCAGGTGGTGCCAAGGTAGGTTTCCGTAGAATACATAAAATCGCCATACTGGTCATAATAGGAGGTAACCATGTACCAGTTGGTACAGGTCTGGGTCTGTCCATCGTTCCCTATTTCATAGCTTATTTTGTTGGGTATATTCGCGCTGGCAAGCTTACCCTTCCCGCCGCCTGTTGCCTTTGTTTCGGGTGGTTTGGCCCTTATTCTCACCATGCTCGGAACCTGCCTGCCTTTTTGATAGTGATACCCCTCTAGGTATTTATAGTTCAGGTCGTAGCTGATCACAGCCCCGCTAAATCCCTCTATCTGTTTGTCTTTATACTTTGTAACTGTCGATTCGCCTTTTTCATCGATAAGTTCGGTAGCGCCTATCACCTCTACGATCTTCCCCTGGGTGATATCGCCATTGCGTTCTTCAAATACGTATTTCCTGACATAGTCGATATCTTTGTTGGCAAGGTTGTTCTTATTTAACGGAACGGTCATAACGGTTCTTCCGTCCGTAGTCTTCTCCATTTTTGCCTCATTCCAGATGGGCGCCTTTTTTTCTTCCAACTCTTGGTTATAGGTATTTTCTCCGGCCCCGCCCTGGTTTGCCGAGCTTATCTTTGGCAATGAAGTGGTCTGTTGGCTGTAGAATAATTTGGCTTTGTTGAGCATCGCCGGTGTTGGGCTTTCGGCACCTAATAGCAATTCTTTTTTGCAAGCGTTAATGAATAGCATCGTGACCATCGCTAAAAAAAACAGGCTAACTGTGGTGCGAAAATGTTTGTGGGAGGTCAATTTTGATTTCATAAGAGCATTTGTTACTGGTTGATGAAAATGTAAGGTAAGCAAAACTTTTTAAAGTTTTCTAAGTCAGTATGGTTGCAAAATTTTGATGGTAGTTGGCAAATGAGCCGATTTTAAAACAAAAAAACTCCTTGGCGGTTAACCAAGGAGCTTACATTTATATTTCGTTTTGTAGAAATCTATTTTTTGGTAGTGTCAGCAGCTTTAGGTGCTGTTGCTGCAGGAGCTTGTTTAGTAGTTGGCAAACCGCCGCCAATTGGAGAAGGTGTTGCAGCTTTATTGATATGCTCATCAATTTTTGAACCAGTACCAGTAGTTGAACCTGATTTGCTCATTGCGGTAATCGCTAAAGAGAAAACTACGATTAGGGCTAATAAAACCCAAGTACCTTTTTCTAGTACATCGCCAGTACGTTGTACGCCAAACATATTGCTGCTAGCGCCACCAGTAGCTAAACCACCACCTTTAGGGTTTTGTATCAATACAAACAGACCTAGTGCTACGCATACAATTACTAATAAAACAATAAATAAGATTAACATATCGTATAATAATTTTAAATTTTCTTTTCCAAAGACTGTATAAGGTCGGCAAAGTAACGGCTTTTTTCTGGAAATTTCAAACTTAATTTTTGATAAGTATCTATCGCCTTGTGATAAAGCATTTGCTCGATATAGATTTGTGCTAAAGTTTCAGATACCATGTCGTAATTGTCCTCGGCACTTCGTTTAGCTTTGTTTTCGTTATTGATTTGATGCGGCTTTAGCGCCTTTATTTGTGGATCGTTTTTAATGAACGAATCAATAATTTTACTTTCTTTCGTTAGGTTCTCGGTTGTTGGGACCTGTACTTCTTGCCCAGGTTCAAAAGGAGCCTGTATGTGAAAAATATTCTCTACGTATTGTTGCTGCAAATCTGGCGTTGGCGAATTTGTTTTCGCGGGAGAAGCAAAAGGCCTAAAAATCTGCTCATGATCTTTACGCGTTTTCGCCAGCCACCATAAAAAGGTAAATGGAAGCTGATCATCATCGTACTTGCTAATGATATTTTCCTTCGCAGATACTTCTTCTACAATATTTTCTGGTTGCGGCGGTGCTGGAAGTGCCTCTATTTCTTCACTCTCTTCTTCTTCCTCTGGAGCAGCTTCGGTTTCAAAACTAGGGTCAAAAGCAAAGAAGTTAGCCTTGGTTAGGCTTTCGTCGTTTTGTTCCTCGGCTTTATCTACAGCATCGTCAACTTGTGGTTCAACAATTTCCACTTCCTCGGCCTCTTCAGCTATATTTTCTTCAAGGGCAGCTTCTTCAACGCTATTTTCTTCAGTTTCAGCTTTTGATAAATGTTCGTCAGTAAGCGTCACTTCGCCAATTTCCTCAAAAATTTCTTGGTCATCAGCCTCCTTTGCTTCAACTTCTGGAGAAACGGCCTCTTCACTTACTTCTGGTGCGGGTTCACAAACCTTAATGACCTCATTTGGTAACGGCTCCAAATTTTCAATCTCTGGCACCACAAAATCTGGAGGAGTGGTTTTGGTTTCTTCAACAACAGTTGGTTCAACAGCTTCAACTACTTCTGATTTTTCTATTTCTTTGCTTGGTTCCTTTAAAATCACTTCGTGAGGCAAAGGTTCCAAGTTCTCAATTTCGGGCGCATCGGCAATGGCGGTAGGTGCTGTAGTCTCTGTAGGAACGGTTGGTGGTATTTCTTCAGTATTTTTAGCAGCGATTGCTATTTGCTGTTGATTGCTCCAAACAGGATTGTTCACCACTGCAATTTCTTCAACTGTTTGTAGGTGTGGCTCATGTAGCACACGATGTAAAATACCACCGTTGGTATATAAGGCGGCTTTGGTGAGTGCGCTTTGGTGTTCGGTATTTCCGTTACTGGCCTTGGCCAACAGTAGGTATAATGGCTGAAAATAGGGGTAATCTTCAACAAGATTTTGCAAAAATGGGACATCTTCTTGTGTGACCAAAGCTGGCCTAGCAAGTAGTTTTTCCAATTGTTGCGTTTTCTCTATATTCAACTCCATTGCGCTAAGTTAACAAATGAAAATACATTTTATTTACCATTGGGCAAAAGCGCGGTTAAAAATGTTCTCTGTAAGCTGTGTGGTTACCTTTTTGATTAAAGCTTGTTGCTGAGTTTGTAGGTTTTGGTTAGCTGGAAACTCAGTGAAGGCACTAAATGTTTCGTTGAAGCTTGTTTTTACCTTTCCAGTATCGAGGTTGTTGGTGTATTTTACTTCTACGGTTATGGTTAAGCGGGTAGCTCCAGCAGTAGGTTGCCTGTTGTCGGTAAAAGCTACGGGCCTAAGATCATATCCCGTAATTCTGCCTTCCATAATGGCATCGGCATCATTTTGTGTAATGCTTAACCTACTTTGCGTACGAATACGTTCCTTCAATTCTTCTGTAAAAGATTGTGCAAGTGTAGGAATTACCAAAGGGGCGTTGTTTTCAAAAAACCTTACATTAAGGGTCTTCATTGCAGGAGGGATAGAAGCTCCGTTAAATTTATAGCTGCAACCAGCTATTGCCACAACCGCTAGAAAAAACAATATTCTTTTCATCAGTATTGTATTAAAGATTTAGCTCTTTTATTTTTCTGTAAAGCGTACGTTCAGAAATGCCTAATTCTTGCGCTGCAAATTTGCGCTTGCCTTTATGTTTCTTCAACGCTTTTTTAATCAAATCCGATTCTTTATCTACCAATGATAGCGATTCTTCCACTTCTTCTGCGTCATGGGCAAAATTAAAATCATTGGGCATGTTTTGAGAGGGATGCTTAATGGTTAACGTTGGTTCAGACGAATGATTGTTCAAATCAACATCTTGATAAAGCTGGTTAATGTACTGCGGATTGTCGGCAATGACATGGGCCA
The DNA here is from genome assembly GCF_016429065.1 of Pedobacter sp. ASV17. Lineage (GTDB taxonomy): Bacteria > Bacteroidota > Bacteroidia > Sphingobacteriales > Sphingobacteriaceae > Pedobacter. Next base: position 22,639 of record NZ_JAELTX010000016.1, on the reverse strand, counting down.
TGTTTCCACCACCGTTTTGGATAATTTCGGCCACTAGTTTTTTCAGTTCAACCATATCTTTCTTCATGTCGAACAGCACTTTGTATAAGATATCACGTTCAGAGAAATCCTCTTTACTATTGCTACTTACCGCCATTGGCAGGTTGTTGTTCTGCTCGTTGGGAATATAGTTTAATAAAGCAGTAGCCGTTACATTGCGGTCTTTTTCAAGCACACAAACCTGCTCGGCAATATTTTTTAATTGCCTCACGTTTCCAGGCCAACTGTAATTGCTTAGTATTTGGACCGATTCATTGTCCAATTGTATGCCTGGCGTGCGGTATTTATTGCTGAAATCTGAAACAAATTTTCTGAAAAGCAGGTAAATATCATCTTTACGTTCCCTTAATGGGGGGATTCGCAAAGGCACAGTATTTAAACGATAATATAAATCTTCACGAAATTTGCCCTTGCGTACACTTTCATAAACATCAACGTTGGTGGCTGCTATAATCCTTACATCCGTTTTTTGTACTTTGGATGATCCTACACGCAGGTATTCACCACTTTCGAGAATACGAAGTAAGCGGGCCTGCGTGCCAATAGGTAGTTCGGCAACCTCATCTAAAAAAATGGTGCCGCCATTAGCCACCTCAAAATAACCTTTACGAGCTTCATGAGCCCCTGTAAAAGATCCTTTTTCGTGACCAAATAATTCCGAATCAATGGTTCCTTCTGGAATAGCACCACAGTTCACGGCAATAAAACTTCCGTGCTTGCGGGTACTCAATTGATGGATAATATGCGAAAAAACTTCTTTACCACTTCCACTTTCACCAGTAATAAGTACCGACATATCCGTAGGAGCAACCTGACTAGCTGTATCTATCGCTCGGTTCAACAAAGGCGAGTTGCCAATGATGCCAAAACGTTGTTTGATGCTTTGTGTATCCATATTTACTGTTATGGGTTACAAGTTTTGCGTTTGGAGTGCCCATCACACAAAACCCGTAACAGGTAACTTAATCAACTATAACCCCAATTAAAGTAGCGGTAGTGCAACGTTCCACTAAAACATTTGCGTAATCACCAGGTTTTACCGAATCTGTTACAGGGAAAACCACCATCACGTTCTCATCAGTACGGCCTCTGTATTCCTTGTCAGATTTTTTAGAAAAACCTTCGATAAGTACTTTAACGGATTTGCCCACAAAATTTTTAATGTAAGCGTATGAACCTTCATGCTGTTTTTGGATGATTTCATTCAAACGCCTCATCTTTACTTCTTCTGGAATATCGTCTTCATATTTACGTGCAGCCAATGTTCCAGGACGTTCTGAGTAAGCAAACTGATAAGCAAAGCTGTAAACCACGTGGTCCATCATGCTCAAAGTATCCTGATGCTCTTCCTCTGTTTCGGTACAAAAACCAGTAATGATGTCCGTTGATATGGCACAACCAGGGATAATACGTTTAATGGCGTCCACACGATCCATGTACCATTCACGGTCGTAAGTACGGTTCATGAGTTTTAAAATTCGGCTGTTGCCGCTTTGTACTGGTAAGTGGATATAGTTACAAATATTATCGTATTTGGCAATGGTATGCAACACCTCATCGGTAATATCCTTGGGGTGCGAGGTGGAGAAACGAACCCTAAGTTCAGGGCTTATCTCGGCAACCATGGCCATTAATTGTGCAAAATTTACGCTGCCTTCCATTGCTTCAGCACTATGGTCGCCACGTTTTTCAGGCAAGTCGGTTTTGTTCACCAAAGCTTCCAATAAGGCATCACCCGTTAAGGTGTTCATATCATCTTGCAAGTCATCTGCTTTGCTTTTTACTTCCTGTCCATCTTTCCAATGGTACGAATCTACGTTTTGACCCAATAAAGTCACCTCGCGATAACCTTGTTCGAAAAGATGAATGGCTTCGTTCACAATCGTTTTTGGGTCTCTGCTGCGCTCACGACCACGAGTGAAAGGCACTACACAGAAAGAGCACATGTTATCGCAACCACGAGTGATGGAAATAAAAGCACTGATACCATTACCTGTTAAACGAACGGGGCTAATGTCGGCATAAGTCTCTTCACGAGATAAAATCACGTTTACAGCCTTACGGCCATCTTCTACTTCGCTAATCAACTTTGGTAAATCACGATAAGCATCAGGGCCAACCACTACGTCCACCAACTTCTCTTCTTCCAAAAACTTAGATTTTAAACGTTCAGCCATACAACCTAAAACGCCTACTACTAATTTTGGATTTTTGCGTTTCTCCACACCAAACTGCGATAGCCTGTTGCGAACACGTTGCTCAGCATTTTCTCTGATAGAACAGGTATTAATGAAGATTACATCTGCATTATGATAGTCGGAAGTAGTTTCAAAGCCAGTTTCGGAAAGGATGGAGGCCACAATTTCGCTATCCGCAAAATTCATTTGACAACCGTAGCTCTCTATGTAAAGCTTTTTTCCGTCACCTTTTTTATCTAATACCAACGCTTCTCCTTGGCGAGATTCATCATGTGTTTTATCCTGAAGCTTGAAATCGATCATTAACAAAATTGTTTTTATGGGCTCCAAAAATACAAAAAATTAATCACAAATGACAGAATGGCAGTAATTTTACAATCTCTTTATCATCACAAACAATAAGGCTGTGATTTTGTCTTTAGAGGTACTAACAGAAATTTAATGGACAAACAGGTATTCTATCGTAAACGTAAATTTTGGTATTGGGCTGGAGGTATATTGGGTGCAATGATTGTCCTGCTCGGCATTGCAGCATTGGTTTTAAGTGCCAAATGGAAACCAACCCTAACCACAAAAATCAAAGATGGTGTGAAAGACGCTTCAAAAGGATTGTATCAAATTGATTTTAAGGATATCCATCTGAATTTACTTACAGGAACCGCGGTTTTGGATAGCATTAGCCTTATGCCAGATACTACTGTTTTCAATCAATTGAGAGCAAATAAAGAGGCACCAACCCATCTTTTTAAAATCAAGCTGGCACATCTAAAGATATCGAGAGTAGGCGTGTTAACGGCTTACTTTAAAAAGAAGGTGGCCTTGAAAGCCATTATTCTGGACCAGCCCTCCATTGATATGATTTATCATAAAGTGCCTAAACGTAGGGATGCAACAAAGAAGGAGCAGACTTTATACGAGTTGATTTCGAAGTCGCTAAAATCTATTTCGGTAGGTCAAATAAAGGTACAAGATGCTGATTTCGATTATTACAATGGCAAACAAAAACTGAATGCGGTTAAGCACCTTTCTATTAATGTGAAGGATATACTGATTGATTCACTATCGCAATTTGATACCACAAGGGTTTTTCACAGTAAAAATATTGGGTTTGAATTATTAGGCTATCAATCGGTAACGAAAGATAAAATGTATACCTTAAAGTTGGATACCATTAGCGGCTCGGTTACGGGAAAAGATTTGGAGATAAGGGGCTTTAAGATGGTTCCTATGTATCCAAAGCTTGCTTTTAGCCGAAAATATAGTGCGCAAAAGGATAGGTATGATTTGAGTTTTCAGAAGATTAGTTTGGCGGGGATAGATTACGTTGCCTTAAATAATAATGGAGAACTTTATGTAAAGGACGTGAATTTGGGGCCAGCCAAGGTTGATGTTTTTATGAACCGAGAGTTGCCACCACCAAATATTGATAAAGCTCGGAATTTTCCACATATGGCATTGCGCAGATTGCCTATTCCAACAGTGGTGGAACGTTTGAAAATTGCCAAGGTAGATGTTGCGTATGGTGAATACAATCCCAAAACAAAGGAAATTGGAACAATCAAACTTAACGGCTTAAATGGTACAATCAGTAATTTAACCAATGATAGTGCTCGCTTATCCTCAAAAAATCATGCTTATGCCGATTTAACTACCTACGTAATGGGTGCTGCTGAAATGAACGTTAAAATAGACTTTAACCTTACTGCTAAAAATGCTGCGTTTCAATATAAAGGAACGGTAAAAGGTTTTGATTTAAAGGCACTGAATGCCATTTCGAAGCCTTTGGGGCAAATAGCCATAGAAAGTGGAAAAGTGACGAGTGCCTATTTTGATGTTTCGGCAAATAGTAGCGGCTCAAAGGGTGTGGTTAATTTTTTCTATACCGATTTGAAAATTAAAATGCTGGGCGAAGATGAAAATGGAAAAGAGAAAAAGAAAGGGCTGCTTTCGTTTTTAGCCAATACTATTTTAATTAAGGATGATAATGTGCCAGGAGAAAAAGCCAGAAAGGTGACCGTTACCCATGAACGAGTGCCCCAAGCTTCCTTCTTTAATTTAATGTGGAAGACGGTATTCAAAGGAATGAGGGAAGCTGTTGGCATTGGCATTGTGCCGATGAAGAAAATGCCAGAACCAAAGAAAAAGTAGTATTTAGAGGCCTGCTTCGTTAATATTATTTCCTCCCCCTTGCCCCCTTAAAGAGAAGGATATGCAAATCGTATAACACTATTCCATATGTCCATCTTTTGAGGCATTATTCCATTATTGGATTGAAATTAAAAGAGGAGGGATTTAAATTTTGTACATTATGGGTTGTTTTATGCTTTTTTGAGCTATTTCTGTAAAAATAAATTCCGTACCTTGGGTTATTAACTCCGTTTTAACTCCATGATGCTAAAAAAGATTGTCAAGAGCAGAAAATTTAAGTACATCTCGTTTGTTTTCCTGTTTTTGGTCGTTGTAATATTTGGTGCTTCATGGTATATCGCTGGAAAAATAAAACCTCTTGTGCAGCAAGAGCTCGGCGCTATGGTTAAAAAGGCTACCAATGGTCTTTATGATATTCATTTCGATGAGGTACGTGTTAATCCGCTAACTGGCAATGCCTCTTTAACCAAGGTAAGTTTAGTGCCTGATACCGTTGCCTATCAAAAACTAGTAATAGAACAAAAGGCGCCTAACAACCTGTACTTTATCAAGCTCGAAAAACTGAGCATCAAGAAATTTCATCCTTTTAAAATCTATTTTGATAAACGGTTGGAGATTGACTTGTTGCTGTTTGATCAACCGCATATTACCATGGTGAATAAGTCTTTCGCTTATAATGAAAATAAGCCGCCTATCCCTGAAAAATCGCCATACGACTACATTAAGTCTATTTTTTCGGCCTTGCATATTAAGACAATTGATTTTAAAAATGCGAGTTTTAAATATGTCAACAAAAGTGATTCGACAGTAGAATCGGATACTGTTTCCAACCTCAGCATTACTTTAAAAGATTGGCTGATTGATTCGACTTCGGCAAAAGATAAAACCCGATTTTACCTTTTGAAAGATGCTTATGTGTACCTTAATAATTATACCTATGCTACCCCAGATAGTATGTATTATATCAAGGCAAGCCAGTTTGAGTTTAGTGCGTCCGCAAAAAAGGTAAATATTAAAGAGTTTGCCTTAACACCTCGTTACTCTGAACAGGAATTTGCCAAGATTAGTGGCTACGCTAGGGACCGTTATTCCTTGCAATTGAACAATATTGACTTGTATGGGATTAACCTAAGCGCATACCTTAAACGAGGAGAGGTGTTTGCAAATGAAATGCATATTGCCAACGGATTTCTCTCGGTGTTTAATGATAATTCTTATCCTAAACTGGTGAACGACAAAACTGGAAGGTTCCCCCATCAGCTGTTGCAAAAAATTAAAATTCCCATTACGTTAAAGAAAATTTTGTTGCAAAAATTGGATATCAGTTATGCGGAATTTGATGCAAAAAGTAAGCAAAGAGGCCGAATTAGTTTTAACAATACTTCTGGAGTGATTAGCAATGTCACCAATCAGACCAAATACAAAAAGGTAAATCCCATTACAGAGGCAAATTTGGTGAGCCATTTAATGGAGCAAGGTAAGCTAACCGTTAACTTTAAATTTAATACCATTGCTCCCAAAGCTGATTTTACCTATCAAGGCCAATTGCAAGAAATGGACGCAAGGCAATTGAACTACATCACCAAGCCATTGGCTATGGTGCAGGTAAAAAGTTGCCTAATTCGTAAACTGGCGTTCGAAATCAAGGCCAATGAAGATGTGGCTACTGGGAGGGTAAAGTTTTTATACAACGATTTATCCTTGGGATTAATGAAGCAGCATGAAGGTGGGCAGCGATTACAGCGTTTGGGGCTTTTGTCCCTATTGGCCAATGCCATCATCATCCATTCCGATAATCCTTCGAACGATGGCAAGTTTACAGTGGCGCCAATTAACTACAAACGTAAACCAACAGGATCTTTTTTCAATTTCATCTGGAAAACCTTATTTCAAGGAGTGAAGTACAGTGTGGGCTTTACACCGCAGAAGATTGCCGAGATTAAGAGCTACGTCTCTAAGTTTGAAAATATGAAAAATGAACGCGAGAAACGAAGAACGAGAAGAGAATTACGAAAGTCTGAACGTTTAAAAAATCGATAAACTAGATGCTGAATTTTTTATTCAGCGATAAACATTTTATATTGCGAGTTAACTAACCAAATGGATAACCAGCTAACTAACCAGTTATTGTGGGAAAGAATTTGCATGGGCGACCGTGACGCATTCTTTGACCTATACAAGGCGCTTTACTATCGTCTAGTTAATTTTGGGGTAAGGGTTTGTGGCAATACAGATTTATCTAGTCAGGCCACCGACCATGTCTTTACGGCCATTTGGGAAAAAAGAGAAAACCTAGCTCGGGTAGAAAATGTAGAAGCTTACCTGAGAACCTTTCTTAAAAGAAAACTTTTGCGCCTTTTGGAAAGAGAGCGGAAAATACATGAAGCGCTTTTTAAAGCAGGTGACGAAGGCGAATGGATGGAAATGAGCTACGAGGAGTTTATTGTAAAGGTGCAGAGCGATGAAATTGTGCGCTACCAACTTAAACAAGCTCTTGCCAAACTCACCTTTAGGCAAAAGCAACTTATCCATTTGAAATTTTTTGAAGGACTGAGTTATGAGCAAATTGCTGAACAAACCAGTCAGACCATAAAAACCGCCTACAATACCATTTACGATGCTTTAAAGGTACTGCGTAAGGAACTCAATAACTTCTAAAAAACCTAGCGTTTTTGATGATGTTAAAAAAAAGTTAAAAAATCTTTAGGAAAAAACTCTGATTTGTGGCACTGTCTTTAAAAGGTGCAATTACAATGATAGATAAGAGTAAATTCGAGGCGGAAGACTTTTTAATAGATACGACATTCCAGCACTACTGTGCAGGTACCGACCAATTATCTATTGAATATTGGACCAAATACATTTCACAACATCCCGAACAACAGAAAACCATTGCCGAAGCTGAAAAGCTTTATCGACTTTTAAGTGGCAACAAGGCAAAACTGAATGAAAGAATCTTGGCATTCCAAGAATCATTTGAGCAGGTAAAAGTGGTGCCATTAAAATCAAGTAGGATTTGGTGGTCGGTGGCAGCAGCTGTGTTACTGATCATTGGTTTGGGCTCTATCTTCTTTGCTGAAGAAAAAACTGCACCAGCCACCGTTTATGCCAAAACTTATCAAACCAAAGCAGGGGAACGTAAAAAAATAATGCTTCCTGATGGCTCAACCGTTTGGCTAAATTCGAAAAGTACACTTAAGTTAGATGAGAACTTTAATGAAAGCAACCGTTTAGTTTCACTACAAGGGGAAGGTTACTTTGATGTTACCCATAGTAAAAAGCCTTTTAAAGTTGAAACTTCTGAATTTGAAATCAACGTATTGGGAACGGCATTCAATGTAAAGTCCTATCCAGATGAGATTACTTCTGAAGCTACTTTAATCCGTGGTTTGATTACCATGCAGCCTATCAATGGTGGTGGAATCATTACCTTAAAACCTAGCCAAAAAATCACGCTATATAAAAAGACGACTACAGAAACCACGCTACCTCAACAAAAAAGACAACTGAAAATCTCGCACCCAGAAATTACCATAGACCACTACCAACTGGCAAGAGATAGCACCGTAGTAGAAACGGCTTGGGTACAAAATAAAATAGAAATTCTTGACCAAGAATTTGGAGAGATTAGACCCCTCTTAGAGAAATGGTACAATGTAAAGATTACGTTTACAAGTCCTGAATTGGAGAAGTATGTATTCACCGCAACTTTTAGTAAAGAAACGGTCGAAGATGCGCTGAAAGCATTAAAAGAAGTAGAAAAATTTAATTACGAAATAAAAGGAGATCAAATTAAGATATCAAAATAAAAAAGAAAGGACGATGTTGACGCATCGCCCTTCACAAATTTTTTTGATGTATTTATGGCAGTGTTCGCTAAAACACTGGCTGCCACAAACCGCAACCAAAACACAAACATATGATTTATTATTACTTACCGCAAGAGCGTTTTAGGTACAGAGAGCTCTTTAAATTTATCATCCTAATGAAACTGTCGTTTTTAGTGGTGTTCATTACTTGTTTAAACGTTTCCGCATCAGTTTTCTCGCAGGAGAAAATTTCGCTCGATGTGAAGAAAGCCAAGCTTTCGAAGGTATTAAAGCTCATCGAGGAGAAGAGCAAATACCGTTTCGTTTATAGCTCAAGTTATGTTCCCATCAACAAAGATGTAAGCATTAAGGTGACCAACACCCCAGTGACCGATGTGCTGAGCGAAATTTTGGAGCACACCAAACTAAGCTACTCAGTTTCTGAACTCGGACTCATTGTTATTAGTCGGGTCAAAGATTCGCCTTTAAAAGGTAGTGTTAAAGATGGAAAGGGGCTTCCATTGCCAGGAGCTTCCGTAAGGGTTAAGGGTACCAGCCGTGGTACTTCAACAGATGTTAATGGAGATTTTTCCATTATCGTGCCAGAAAATGCAGTTTTGGTTATTTCTTATGAGGGATTTTCATCCCAAGAAATTGCTGTAGGGGGCAAAAAAACATTAGAAGTTGTTTTACAAGAAGACTCCAAGCAGTTGGGTGAGGTAGTGGTTACTGCCTTGGGAATCAAACGCGAAAAAAGAGCGTTAGGTTATGCTGTTAGCGAAGTAAGGGGCGAAGATCTTGTTAAAGCAAGAGAAAACAATGTAATAAACTCGTTATCAGGTAGAGTACCAGGTTTAGATATCAGTGCCTCTAGCGGGGGTGCTGGTTCTGCGGCAAGCGTAGTAATTCGTGGTATTTCAAGTTTAAGCCAAACTAATCAGCCTTTATATGTCATTAATGGGCTGCCGATGGAAAATAAACCTGTGGGTTTAAATAATTCCAACCCTAATGGAAATAAAGGTAGTCAATGGGACAATGCTCCAGATTTGGGGGATGCTATTGGGAACCTTAATCCTGATGATATCGAAAGTATTTCGGTACTAAAGGGCGCTGCTGCTGCTGCATTGTACGGTTATCGTGCGAAAGCAGGTGTAATATTGATTACTACTAAAAGTGGTAAAGGAAGCGGAATTGAGTTCAATAGCAATTATGTAGCAGAGCAGGTGGTGGATCGTACCAACTGGCAATATGTTTATGGACAAGGAGCCAATGGTAGAAAGCCAACTACCGCCGCTGGAGCAGCTCAAGTAGGTGGCTCGAGCTGGGGTGCTAAGCTTGACGGAAGCGATGTGATCCAGTTTGATGGTGTGAGTAGACCTTATTCTGCACAAAAAAATAATATCGAAGATTTTTATAGCACAGGGAGTACTTGGACCAATACCTTGGCCCTGAATAAAAGCTTCGATGGGGGTAGTATTCGTTTATCGGCAAGTGATGTAAATAATAACTCTATTGTGCCTAATTCGGGCTTGAACAGGCAATCATTTAACTTTACGGGTATTTTTACACCGATCAAGCGTTTAAGTATCGATGCCCGTGTGAACTATATTTTAGAGCAGGTTAAAAATAGACCAATGGTTTCAGATGGTGCTGGTAATGCCAATTATAATGCTATCTTTTTACCAACCAGCCTTAACATTAATAGTTTAAAACCTTGGCGAAATGCAGATCAAAGTGAAAAATTATATAACACAGGTAATGTATATGCCACTAACCCTTGGTTTGCAGCCTATGAGTTTGTAAACAATACCAAACGTAATCGTTTATTAAGTTCGGTAACGGCGAAATATACCTTAGATAATGGCTTGTTTATACAAGGTAGAGCAGGTCAGGATAGCTACAATGATACCTATAAAAACGTAGTGCCTTCTGGTACTGGTTATTATGCCAATGGTAAAATTGCCGAGCAATCAACCAAGTTCTCAGACATAAACGCTGATGTATTAGTGGGTAAAACTTTTACACTTGCAGATGATTTTTTCTTAACGCCTAATTTGGGAGCGAGTTACCGTAAAACGGATATCGCTCAAACCACAAATAATGGTTCAGATTTCGCTGTTTTTGGTGTTTATAACATCTTAAATGCTAAAAACAAATCTGTAAGCTATAGTGAAATCCATTCGGAAACCCAATCTGTTTACGGCACATTAGAATTTACTTATAAGGATTGGTTTTATCTAACAGGAAGTGCTCGTTCTGACTGGTTCAGTACTTTGGCTACACCTGTTAAGGACAATAAGTTGTATACCATTTATCCTTCGGTTAATGCTTCTTTTGTATTCACTGAGCTTTGGAAACCTTCTGTATTGAGCTTTGGTAAATTACGTGCTGGTTATGCTGTAGTAGGCCAAGCAACTGACCCTTATCAAACAGCGTTGTCTTACAATTTTATGAGCCAAAGCCTTAATGGTTCGCCACTTGGAATCATCACCAATAACAATATCCCCAATGCTTCATTAATCGCTTCAGAGGCATCGGAATTGGAATTTGGAACAGAATTACGTTTTTTAAATAGCAGACTAAATTTGGATTTAACTTGGTATAAAAAGCGTTCTAAAAATGAAATTTCATTTGTAACCACCTCTAGCACTACGGGCTATGCTGGGGCAGTATTAAATGCTGGTGAAATAGAAAATAAAGGTTGGGAAATGTTGCTATCTGGACAACCAGTAAAAACACGAGACTTTATGTGGACTTCTTCTTTAAACGCTTCCTATAATGACAATAAGGTGCTTTCTCTAGCAGAGGGTGTGGACAATCAGTTGTTAGCTACTTCTCGTTCTGGTGTGGGTTTCTTGCAAAATATTCCTGGTAAAGCAATATCTCAGGTAATGGCTTACGACTATAAATATGATGCGAATGGCAAAATTGTAGAAGATGCAAACGGACCTGCAAGAGGAAATTTAAAAGCCTACGGATCTGCCTATAATAAATGGTTTGCAGGATGGAACAACGAGTTCAACTATAAAGGCATCAATCTTTCTATTTTAATTGATGGTAAATGGGGCGGTAAAATCTTTTCTGCTACTGACTACTATGGTTATATCTTCGGTTTGCACCAATCCACTTTGGCAAACAGAGAGGCTTTAGATGCTCCAGGAAATGTAACTGCGGCTAAGTTTTACGAAAATACCGCTAATAATACTTCCTTTCGTTTTGTACAAGATGCCAGCTTTATTAAGTTGAGACAGATTGTATTAGGGTATAATTTTCCAGCTAAAATGTTCAACAACAAAATTCAGGGACTTAATGTGAGTTTCGTAGCAAGAAACTTGGCTATTCTGATGAAAAGGACTGATAATATCGATCCAGAATCTAGCTATAACGCAACTTTCCCTGGTCTTGAATTGGGAGGTGTACCTCCAGTGAGAACCTTTGGATTAAACCTAAACGTTAAGTTTTAAAACCTAAAAACGATTGACATGAAAACGAACATTCTTAATAAATATAGTTTGCTAGCGATCTTTGTATTGTTTCTTGGCGCAGGTTGTACCAAGGATTTCAAGGAGATCAATACCGACCCGGTAGCATATGGACCAAATAACTTTGATCCCAATTATACGCTTACTACAGCGCAATTAACTTACACAGGCAGTACCGACTTTTCTTATGATACTTGGAGGGGAAATCTGATCTATTGTTCTACCATGATGCAGGGAATGTCTACCGTGATAAGCTATTGGGCGGGAGATAAATATATGCTAAATGAAGGCTATACTGCCGCCTACTGGGGCAATTCTGCGGTGGGGGCATATATAGAGCAAGTACGCCCGATAGTAGATGTAGTTGAATTTACCAAAGGCAATGCGAAATACAGTAATTTATATAATGTCGCCCGTATTTGGAAAGCCGTAATTTTTGCTCGATTAACAGATTTATATGGAGATGTACCTTATTCACAAGCAGGGCAAGGCTATTATACCAGTAATTTTGCTCCAAAATATGATAAGCAACAAGCCATCTATACAGACCTGCTAAAAGAGGTTGATGAGGCAACTAATGCTTTAAATGCTGCAGGAGATAAAGTAGTGGGTGATGTCATTTATAAAGGCGACATTGAAAAATGGAAACGTTTTGGTAATTCATTTCTGTTGCGCTTAGCGATGCGCTTGGTAAAGATAGATGAAAACACTGCAAGAACTTATGCCACTAAAACGATAGGCAAAACACTTACTTCTAGTGCGGAAGATGCCATTGTTGCGCATGATGAGAGTGGAGCAAGAGTAACCCAGAACAGAAATAGCCAAGTACTTTTAGGTGATGGCGGGCAGGAGCATTATTATGTGAAATGGTCTAAAACCTTTATCGATTTGTTAAAGACTACAGCAGACCCTCGTTTGGGTAAAGTTGCTGTGACTAAATTGTATTTAAGCGATGGTTCTAAGATTCAAAACACAAATTTTGATGCTAATCCATTAGTGCAAAAAGGAATGCCTAATGGTAAGGACTTAAGTAGTGTGCCTAGCCAAAATATCAGCTCCGATCCGTTTTATACTACGATGCCAGATTATTCGTCTCCGCATCCAAATATGTTGAAGAGAAATGGGATCACTTTCATTTTATCATATGCCCAAACAGAGTTGTTGCTGGCAGAAGCTGCTCAACGTTGGGGAATTGGTGGTAGTGCGGCTACACATTACAATGCAGGCGTAAAAGCTGGTATCACAGGACTTAGCCCTTATGATGCAAGCATGGCCATTGCAGGAACTGCTGCTGATACTTATTTATTGGCAAATGCCTATAATGCTGGAACAGGTTTGCAGCAAATTAATACCCAATATTGGCTGGCAAGTAATATTCAACTTGATTTTTATGAAACTTGGAGTAACTGGAGAAGAACAGGTTTCCCTGTGTTAACACCAGTTGTTTTCCCAGGTAATGCGACTAACGGAACTATTCCTCGTCGTTTTCCTTATCCAGTGGAGGAAGCAGCTAAAAATGGTGCAAATTATCGTGAAGCTTCTGCGGCGGTTCCCGGAGGAGATAATTTGACCGGTAGAGTTTGGTGGGATAAACAATAGCGCTCAATATTAAATGAGAAAGGCCCCGCATTTGCGGGGCCTTTTGTTTTTTAAGAAGAAAAAGGGATTAAGAAATTACCCAATTCCAACCAAAGGTATCTGGAGCTAAGCCATATTTAATATCATTCAGCTTTTTAGCAATGCTGTTAGAAACGTTTCTAGTAGCGGGATCTGTCAAAGTATAATCTTTACCTTGATAGTTGATCTCACCGATATGTGTTACTGTGGCAGCGGTTCCTGCAGCAAAAGCTTCGGTTAATTTTCCGCTTTCAATCCCCTCAATAATTTCTTTTACTGAAAGTCTTCTTTCTTCTACTTCAACACCATCAGCTTTTGCCAATTGAATAATGGTATCTCTAGTTACGCCATCTAATACCGTAGTTCTTACCGCTGGAGTTACTAATTTACCATCAATGACAAACATTAAGTTCGCTGTTCCAGCTTCTTCGATAAACTCATGAGTTTGAGCATCGGTCCAAATTAATTGGTCGAAACCTTCTTGTTTAGCCACCTCAAATGGATATAATGAACGGGCATAGTTACCAGCCGTTTTTGCAAATCCTACACCGCCGTCATCTGCACGAGTAAATTCAGTTTCTATTTTAACTCTTAACGCTTTATTGTAGTACTTGCCAGTAGGTGTAGTTAAAATACCAAAAGTATAAGAGTCTGAAGCTTTAACCCCTAAATAAGGGTCGGTAGCATACATTACAGGTCTGATGTAAAGGGCGTAGTCCTCTTGCGCAGGAACCCACTTCTCATCAATATTAATTAGCGTAGCCATTCCCTGCATGAAAATTTCTTCAGGAACTTCGGCCATTGCCATTCTTTTTGCCGATTTATTGAAACGCAGGAAGTTCTTGTCTGCTCTAAAAATGCTGATTTTTCCGTCAGGCAGTCGATAGGCTTTGATACCTTCGAAAATAGCCTGTCCGTAATGCAGGGCAGAAATGGCAGGGCTCATAGGGATTGGACCATAAGGAACTACTCTAGGATTTTTCCATTCACCATCCTGATAGTCGCACAAAAACATGTGATCGGTAAATACTTTACCGAATGGCAATTGCGAAAAATCAGTAACGGTAAGGCGAGTTTGCTCAACCTTTGTTACTTTGATGTCTAATGTTTCGGTCATTTTATAACATTTTTTAAGATAGCTTTCAATAGGTCGTCATTTCGAACGAAACGTAGTCTCAGAACCTTTTACCACGTTCGAAAATGACGGTCGTTTTAGCGACCTCGTGTTTATTTGCTGCAAAAGTACTAAAAATCAAGTGTTTTTTAAGTCTTTACAAAGATTTAATGTTTGTTTTTTAGTGTTTGCAGCACACTAAGTACCCATCCTTTTCCCCATTCTTCCATCTGTTCATCCGTCCATAAAAAAGGGTAGAAAATTCTTTTTTGAAAACGCGGAGGCAAATACTTTTGCCAATTGGTTCCACCAGTGGCCGCAATATCTACAGGGTCTTTTTCCAGATACCTTACTGCCGATTTGTAGTGGGATAAAGGCCACTCCACGTTGACATAAAGGTCTAGTTTGCGCAGCTCTTCTGTCAGTTCGCTTACCTCTTCACCTTTTGCTTCCAATTGTTTGTATAGCGAAGCGAAATTGCTGTGTTCTCTTTCTTTGGCCAATGCTAAAAATTGGGCCGCATATTTATTGATAAACTGTTTTAACGTTAAAGTCTGTTTGCCTGTGGCCAGTTCGGTAGCACCGAATTTCCAATAGATGTATTCAAACTTTTCTTCGATACTAGCTCCAGCAAGTGATTCTCTTTTGCTTTTATCCACCAACTGGGTGAAATCTGTTGCTGATATTTCAATCATGCGGTATTGTCCGCTTTGAAAACCACTGGCAGGTAATAGCGACATGCGGAATTTCAAAAACTGCTCCTTTTCCATCCCATTCACCATCACTTCAAAAGAGGTAGTGAGTGCATTGAAATAGGCGTTTATTCTTTTTACACGCTCGGTGAAAAACTTGGCGGTTAAATTTTCATGTGTTGCAATCTGTTTGCACTCATGTAACGATAGCTTGAAGTACAGTTCTGTAATCTGGTGGTACATGATGAAGATTTCCTCATCTGGGAAGGGCGTTTTTGGGCTTTGTAAGCTCAGTAAAGTATCCAGGTGAATGTAATCCCAATAGGTGAGGAAGTCGGCATATAATAGGCCATCAAGGTACGAGACCATATCTTGTCCCATAGCTTCGTATTTTTCCTGAAGCAGGGTTAATTTTTCTTTAATCTGTGGCGTTAGTTCCATTTTGCTTTGTCTTTTTAATCGGTAAGTACTTTTTGACTTTAGCCTCCCTCTTTATTTTCCTCCGAAGTATCGGAGTACTGGTGCATATAGCGGACGTATATCCCCTCTTAGAGAGGGCAGGGGGAGGATTTGTTAAGACAAGAACTAGCTGGGCCTATCTATGATAAGCGTAAAATTGAAAATCCGTATCCACGATGAAAATAACATGCGGTACTACTTTTTATGCGTTTTGTCATTCAGAGCGCAGCGAAGAATCTTTTTGTGACATGTTCTCTTGAGATTCCTCGTTCCTCGGAATGACAGTATAGTTTGTTAAATAACACTTTAAGCCATTACACTTTGACAATCTCTAAAAGATTGTCAAAGCGTCAAAGTCAAAGCGTAATGCTGTTACCTAAAGTTAATACAATACCCTAAATTTTATGGTATGTTCAATCTTTTTCAATGATTTGAACAATTGCTTGTCGTACTCGGCATTGATATCGGTAATGGCATAGCCGATGGTGCTATTGGTCATTAGGAACTGGCCTACAATATTGATGTCGTGTTTTGCAAAAATCGTGTTGATTTTTGCCATGATACCTGGTACGTTTTTATGGATATGGATCAGTCGGTGTGATTTATCAATGGCTGGCAATTGTAAGTTAGGGAAATTGCAGCTTAAATAAGTCGTTCCCTTATTCATGAAGTCGGCCACACGTTTGGGGATAAACAATGCATTTCTTGGATTTGCTTTAGCATCATCAAAAACGACAATGCCCATTTCATTGCAAATTTGCAACGATAACTTGTTTTTGGCATTCCCCAAATAACCAATGGTTTTAAGCTTAACGGCTCTTCTCAGTTTCTCGTCTTCAACTTTTTCGCCATTGGCTAAAATCAACATCCCTACGTCAGCTACATATTTTTCTTCAAATTCAGTTTTATGGCGAATAGAAAAACCATCCTTTTTAAGGAAGCTAATCGTGTCGGCAGGAACGTCGCCAATCACCAAGCACAAAATTCTGTTTTTAGGGTATGATATCGCCCTTGGCAAATTATTTACGTATAAAAACTCGTCGAAACTAGGCGTAACGTGGTCAGCTTTGGTGACAATACTTTCTCTTGCGATATTCTCCGTAAAGGCATAGAATTTTTTGATAAGGCCACTTTCGCGAAGTTGAAAATCAGAATAGCCATCGCCAATGCCATATAAATCCCCCTGCAGGTTCATTTGCTGCATCAGTTTTACTTTGCCGCCTTCTTCACTTAGCGGGTTGGCGTGGTCGTAATCTATAATTTTTCCATCGCCTGTGGTTACAAAGGTGTTGGCGTAAATATTTTCTTTTTTGATGTGATATTGGCTTACCACTGGTGTAATAAATTCCTTAAAACCACCAGAAACAATCAGTACTTCATCGGCATGTTTTTTAAAGAAATCTGCATTTCGCGAAAAAGACTTTGATACTTTCTTTTTTAAATGCTTGATGAGTTTTTGCAGGTGTTCTTCATTGGCTTCGAGCAGTTTTACACGTTGGGCCAAGCTTTCCGAAAACGACAGTTTGCCTTCCATGGCTAAATTGGTATAGTCCTCTATCTTTTGGTAGATGGCTTCACGCTCTGGGTGTTTGGCTAAGGAAATACGGGCTAGTTCGTCTAAGGCTTCAACTTGGGTAAATGTGCTGTCAAAATCAATGATGTAAAAGTTCTGCTGTTTCATCTGGAGTTTATTTCAAGGCATTGCATACTTCTGCAATGCTTTGGTCTAGTGATTTAAATTCGAAGTTTAGGGTGTCTTTTATTTTTTGGTTGCTGTAATAACTGAGGTTAAAGCTGCTGCGGGCGGCATCTTTGGTGAGGTCGGGAGCTTTGCCCGTAAAAACGGAAGCCAGTTTGGCCGCTCTCCAAGCAATGCCCAGCATCCAAGGTTTTGCTTCTATAGATGGCGTTTTAATACCAAAACCTTGTGCAATTTGGGCGAAGAAATCTTTGTAATGCAGGTTGTCGGCACTTAAAGTGAATCGTTCAGCGGTAATTTCACTATTCATTAGCAAAGTCATGGCTTTGGCTACATCCTCTACATCAACAATGCCCGTAGCACCGTCGGTGTAAAACTTCAAGCCATCTTTTACCAATTTGAAAATTGCTCCACTGCCGTTGTAGCCAGCATTTTTGCCAATAATTACGGCTGGATTTACAATCACGGCATCCAACCCTTCGGCTACGCCACGCCAAACTTCCATTTCGCCTTCATATTTTGAAATGGCATAGTTGTGTGCCTTGGCATCATATTCCCAAAAATGTTTTTCGGTAATGAGTTGACCTTCCTTGGCAATGCCCAAAGCGGCAATGGAACTTACGTGCAATAAACGCACATTGTTTTCTAGGCAAAGGTTAACAATATTGGCTGTGCCTTCAATGTTAATCTTAAACAGTTGAGGTTTGTCTTTAGGATTAAACGATACGGTTGCTGCGCAATGATAAACATGAGTAACGCCCTCAAAGGCATCGGAAAGGCTCTCGGTCTCATTCATATCGGCCAAATGCCATGTGAGCAATGGGTTGTTTTTTAGCAAGGCAGGAACGGTGGAACTGGCCCTTTTGATTGCTCGTACCGCTATATTGCTGTCGGTAAGCTGTTTCACCAATTCTGCTCCTAAAAAACCCGTAGCGCCTGTAACAAGTATCATTTCATTTTTTTAAGGATGTTAGAGCCTGCTTTTCAACGAAACAAGGGATATTTAAAACATAATTTTAAACAGGCTCTTAATATATGCGCCCAAAAATAGATATTTGGGGGCAAACATTTAAATAGCTTTATGACTTTGTCTGATTTTTTTTCGCCAATAGACCCAGAAAAATTTACGCCTAAGAAAGGTTTCTTAACCAGTCAGTTGGGGATGAAGGTAGAATTTTTTACCGACACTTTTCCAGAATTAGAAGAAGGCCAGTATGATTTAGCCATTTTAGGTGTAAAAGACGATAGGGGTGCGGTGCATAACAACGGCTGTTCTTTAGCGCCAGATTATTTCCGCGAACAGTTTTACCTGCTTAACGAAGGACAGGTAAACACCAAAATAGTAGACCTGGGCAACATTATTGCGGGACAAGAAATTTCGGATACCTATTTTGCCCTAAAAACGGTAGTAGCTGAGTTAGTGAAACTGAATATTGTACCCATTATTATTGGTGGGGGACAAGATTTGACCTATGCGCAATACATGGGCTACGAGCATTTAGAGCAAAAGGTTGATTTGTTGGTGGTGGATAATCGTTTTGATATTGATGAGGATGATTCGGAAGGTGTGGCTACCACTTCACAAAGCTATTTAAGTAAGATTTTTCTGCATCAGCCTAATTACCTGTTCAATTATAGTAACATGGGCTATCAAACTTATTTTGTAAGTCAGGATAGTTTGCGCGTAATGGATAAACTTTATTTTGATGTACACCGTTTGGGAGAGTTCGTTTCAGACCTTTCCGTTTCTGAGCCTATTATTCGTAATGCCAATATGGTGAGCTTTGATATGAGCGCTATTCGCTCTAGCGATGCTTGTGGGAACATGAATATGGTGCCTAATGGTTTTTATGGCGAGGATGCTTGCCGCATTGCGAGGTATGCAGGAATGAGCGATAAACTGACTTCCATTGGTTTTTACGAATTTAATCCAGCTTTTGATAAGGGAAGCCAAACGGCCATGTTGCTTTCGCAGATGGTTTGGTATTTTGTAGATGGATATTACGCCAGAAAGAAAGACTTTCCGTTAACCCCTAAATCGCAATATATTATTTACCGCGCAACCGTGAATGATGGAGCAACAGAAGTGAACTTTGTAAAAAGTAAAAAGTCAGACCGTTGGTGGATGCAGGTGCCTTATCCAGCGAATGGCTCTAAAAACGAACGTTTTCATTTGGTGCCCTGTCGCTATGATGATTACAGTACGGCGGTTAAGGGCGAAATGCCCGACCTGTGGTGGCGTACTTATCAAAAACTAATCTAAGAATATCAAAGAACTACTAGATATTCGTATATTTGAGTAACAACTTATTATACTAAACGGAATAGGTTCTTTTGAACTTTATATCACTAACACTTTAAACAATGAAAAAAATAATTCTTTCTGCCTTATTGCTTGCTCCTGTAGCATTAATGGCTCAATCAGATTTTACCTTAAAGGGTACAACAAAATCGGTAGCCAATGGCAATAAAGTATACTTGGTATACGCTGAAAATGGTCAGAGATTAACCGATTCTGCGATCGTAGCTAATGGTTCATTTGAATTCAAAGGAAAAGTTACTTCGCCAGTAATGGGTAATTTGTTCAATAATGTAAATCCATATAAAAAAGGTGCCAACACCCGTAATATGGACTATACAGCATTATATATCGAACCAGGAAACATCACGATCAACAGTGCTGATAGCTTGAAATCGGGAGTAGCTGGTGGTACTCAGGTAAATATTGACAATACAAAATTGAATGCTTTGTTGAAACCTTTCACTGAAAAAGAAAAAGCATTGAATGACGAGTATTCGAAATTTACCAAAGAGCAAAAAGAAGACGAGGCGTTTATGGATACTTTTATGGAGAAATACAATGCCATTAGAGACCAAAAAACTCCAGTTTATTTAGGTTTCGTTAAAAACAACCCAAAATCATATATCAGTATGGTTCAATTGGCTTCCCTAGCTTCAAATGATAAAGTGGTAGGTGAGGTAGAAAAATTATATGCAACACTTTCTCCAGAATTAAAAGCGACCAAAACTGGACAAAACATTCCTAAAACTATTGATGCTACTAAAAAAACTGCAGTTGGTGTAGTAGCTATGGATTTTACACAAAATGACCCTAATGGTAAAGCGGTAAAATTATCAGACTTTAAAGGTAAATATGTACTGATCGATTTCTGGGCGTCTTGGTGTGTTCCTTGCCGCAATGAAAACCCAAATGTAGTAGAAGCTTTTGCTAAGTTCAAAGATAAAAACTTTACTATCCTAGGTGTTTCTTTGGATGGTGGTACTACTAGAACAACTAAAGAGCAATGGTTAAAGGCTGTGGAAGATGATAAATTAGCTTGGACACAAGTATCAGATATGCAAGGTTGGAGCAATGAGGTATCTACAGCTTGGGGAATCAGAAGTATCCCTGCTAACTTCCTAGTTGACCCGAACGGTAAAATTGTTGCAAAAGACTTAAGAGGTGGTGCATTGCACAAAAAACTTGCTGAGGTTTTAGACAAAAAAACAAAATAAGAACTTTTTAAAGGTATCAATGAAGAGGGCTTCTACTTAAAAGTGGAAGCCCTTTTTTTATGATCAAATAATAGCCGCAAAAAAATATAACCACATAGACACATAGGAGCACTGTTTTATAGTTGTAGCGGATAACTTTAAAGAAAGATAAATCACGATATCTTTTTAATGCAATTGGGTTTACTATGTTTCTATGTGGTTCAATTAAAGAGGAAATATAACCATAGGGGCATTTTTTTTTATAGTTGTAGCGGATAACTTTAAAGAAAGATGAACTACGATATCTTTTTAATGCAGTTGAATTTGCTATGTGTCTATGTGGTTCAAATAAATAGAATATCCAGCCCTGTATGCGGGAATAAAAAGATTGGTGTTTATATGATGATTCCCAGTGCTACGAAAACGACCCCTACAAAAGAAATGAGGAATGCTGGCTTGCCAAAGAGAAGGCCCAGAACCACTCCTGCAATAATCAGGAAAACGCCGATCCAGATGTAGCTGGTCGAATTTGTTTGTCCATCAGGAGAGAGTTGGGGAATGTCCTTACTGCTCTCTGTTTTTACGACGGCTTCCTCTTTACTAGGTGCTGTAGTTGTTTCTACTTTATTGTTGCTTGGCAAAGCTACTCTGGTCATTGGCGCTGGTGCGGCAATTTCTTTTTCGGGCTTTACTTGCTCCTTTTCAACTTTAACAGTAGGCTTCGCTTTCGCGATGACTTCCTCTTTTTTTACTGGAGGAGGGATGGCTTTCGGTGTGGGACTAGGCTTAACCGTTGCTTTTGCAATGGTGTTTTCCTTTGCCAAAGTATTGCTTTTTGGTTTTGTCGTAATGGCTGTTTTTGGACTTGCTACAACAGTTTTTTCTGGTTGAATTTTGGATGGGGCAGTAGTTTTTGTTTTTGCGGCGGTGTAAGTTGTTTTTTTGCTTAAAGTAGCTTTAGACTTACTGTTTACGGTTGCGGGAACATTGTCTGCTGGTAATTGTACGACCTCTTTTTGAGGGGTAATTTCTTTAGCAGTAACTACTACGGTAACTCTTTTAGGTTGTTCTTGCTGAGAAAAACCTAAAAAAGGGAGCATGAGCATTCCCATGAGAAGGAAAGCGAAATAAAATGGTTTATTTAGGTTGTTGCTCAAGCTACAGTTATATTGTTCTGTTTTGTGACAAAAAAATGTGCCAATTAGCCAAATAGGTAGCTGCAAATAAAAAAAATCCCGACCAGTGCTACCGCGATAGACCTAATCGGGATGTGGATAATCGCACCTTGTAACTACAAGTTTACGAAAAATGTTGATAAGTGAGAAATTTTTACCTCAAATTGAGATTATATTAGGTCGAAGCCTATGTCTTCTCTGAAGTATTTTCCGTCAAAATATATCCTAGCGGCATCCGCAGTGGCACTTTGTAATGCCTCAAATTGGGTATCTTTTACACTGCTAATAGCTAAAACTCTACCGCCATTGGATTTTACAACGCCACCTTCCAAGGTAGTGCCCGCATGGAAAGCGTAAGAATCTCTAATATTCTCTAAGCCTGAAATGGCTTTGCCTTTTTCGTATTCTCCTGGATATCCGCCAGCTACAATTACAACAGTCGCTGCATTTTTAGGGCTGATTTTGATTTGGTAATTGCCCAATTCTTTTTTACTGCTGGCTATAAATAGTTCCAATAGGTCATTTTCAATTCTTGGGATTACGCTTTCGGTTTCGGGGTCGCCCATACGGCAATTGTACTCAATTACATATGGGTCATCACCAACTTTAATCAAACCAAAGAAAATAAAGCCTGTATAGTCAATTCCTTCGCTGGCTAGACCGTTAACGGTAGGTTTAATGATTTGTTCTTCAATTTTATTTAAAAACGTAG
>NZ_JAELTX010000169.1 GCF_016429065.1 Pedobacter sp. ASV17 | reverse complement strand
GGGTTTAGGCTGGCGGGGCAAAAATTCGAATTTGATCAGCAAACAAGCGGGTTCATTTTTCTTTCTCGCAGAATTGATCATAGATTTAGATCTGGATTACGACAACCCATTCCCTACAGATCATTGCGGTTCTTGCACCCGTTGTATCGACGCATGCCCTACCAATGCCATAGTAGCTCCCTACAAAGTAGACGGCAGCAAATGTATTTCGTATTTGACCATTGAGCTTAAAAACGAAATCCCTACCGAGTTTAAAGGAAAAATGGACAATTGGATGTTTGGTTGTGATGTTTGCCAGGATGTTTGTCCTTGGAACAGATTTGCTACTGTCCACAATGAAGAGAATTTCAAACCCAAAGAAGAATTACTGGGATTAAGCAAAAGTGAATTGGTTGACATGACGGATGAAGTGTTTAAAAAGGTTTTCAAAAATTCGCCCGTTAAACGAACGAAGTTTGCGGGTTTAAAACGTAACATTGATTTCTTAAAGCAATTATGAAAAAACTTCCGTTACTACTCATTTGCCTAAGTGTTGGCTTGAGCACATTTGCCCAAGAACTAAAACTAAAGAAACGGAAAGCTGATGCACTTACAGGAAGTCAATTTTCGACAGTAATTGCCGACACCGCTTTAAGCCTATCTGCAAGAGAAGAAATGATTTGGCGAGAGGTGAAAAATGGAAATACTCCTTCATTTTTACGGAAACTATCAGCTATAGAAATAAATAAAGTAATCAACACAAAAAACTATAAATTAATTATTTATACAACACCTGACTATCTTTCTATTGGTACCGACACTGATTACTTCTACATGCCTACCACGCCCATGCTGGCACAGCGTATCGCCAATTTAACCCATACCTTATTACCCACCAAAAGCATGGTAGATGAAATCTATCGACAAGCAATAATCAAATTAGAACCTCAGCCTATCCCACCTACTAAAGCAATGACCACTGTTCCTGTTTTCAGAACACATCATGAGATAGTCCTAAAGCAGTTGCAAGCATTAGGTAATAATTACAAACAGGGCAACTTAACTGCGGGGAACAAAAAGGACATCATCATCTCCAATAAAATATACGGACAAGCCACCCCTAGAGTTGTGATTTACGGCTGGCATAAACTGGATGGTAAAGCCATACAACCTGTTTACAACAAACACACCAATACTTGGGCCGATTATAGTCATGGAGTTCGCTTAATTAGCGAGTTTGGCTATCTTAATGGAAAAAAAGTGAAGCTAGCTGATCTTTTAAAAGACCCTTCCCTTCACGAATTGCTAAGCGATGAAGGAATAATCATGGAAGCAAAATATCCGATAGATTAGACAGCATGGTTGTCATTACAAGGCTTTTTATATCTTAACCCTTTTAAGATTGCTTCCTCGAAAAGTCGGGACAGGCTGTACCTCGCAATGACGAAGAAAATTATTGGCTAGGCTTGCTGACGTATCTATTTCCCTTAATGTAAAACCTAAAAGGCCATAAAGCATGCTCCTGTGCATAAGCCACACCTATTCTAGTAGTCGCTACAATCTCATCATCCGCATATTGCCTACCCCCATCCTCAATCCAAATTTCATTGGCAGATAATTCTTTAGCATTAAGCTGCTTATCTATCCCTAAAGCTTGCGACAATGCGCCAGGGCCTGCGGTAATGCGGGGAGCTAACTTTTCCATCTTTCTCCTCTCCAACATCAGCTCAATACCTTCTGTAGGCTCTACGGCCCTAATCAATACTGCTTGCGGATTTCCTGCCGTACCACTTACCACATTTAGCAAATGATGAATGCCATAGCATAAGTACACATAGGTTACACCGCCAGCTAAATACATCGTTGCCGTTCTACTGGTATTTCGTCCGCCATAAGCATGACAGGCTTTATCTACCACACCATCATAAGCTTCAGTTTCGGTAATTATTCCGCCAGTAAGTTTTCCTTCAATATTGGTGAACAGCATTTTACCGAGCAACTCCCTGGCTACCTCAACCACATCTTCATTTTGGTAAAACGAAGCAGGTAATTTAGCCATGTATTAAACTTAAAATTTCCTTTAGGTATTTAGCATCAACATCATCAAAATGAGACAGATATTCACTATCAACATCTAAAACACCAACGATTTGGTTATCGAGATAAAAAGGCAATACAATTTCAGATTTAGATGCGGAAGCACAGGCAATGTGTCCAGGAAACTCATCCACGTTTGGCACCAAAAGCACCTCTTCTCTTTGCCAAGAAGCCCCACAAACCCCTTTCCCTTTCTTAATGCGTGTACAAGCTACTGGCCCTTGAAAAGGCCCCAATACCAGCTCATCATCTTTCACTAAATAAAAGCCTACCCAAAACCAGCCGAACTGCTCTTTTAAAGCCGCACAAACATTGGCCAAATTAGCGATCAAATCACCTTCGCCTTCAACAAGCGCTTTAATTTGAGGAATAATAGATTGATACTTCTCTTCTTTGGAAGCTGTCTTTAAAATAGTTAAATCTTCTGCCATGGCACAAATTTAATCATTAAACAGCGCGATACACCAAAGAGTATATAAAATGGAAATAAAATGAGATTAGCGTAAGGTTCTTCTTCCATACACCCCATAGGCCAACAGCCCAAGAAAAGGAAATATGACTACAATATTAGTCCAAGCCGTTTTATGCTGCCGCTTCTTAATATCCGTGGCACGTTTAGCAATATCCATTACTGCCCAAGCAGATAGACCTATCCACGGCAAAATGGCAACGATTAAAATAAAGCCCATAGCGTTCATTTAATAAATCTAAACAAAAAACTCCACAAAATACAACTATTCAACATCTGTAGTTTGGGTAAAACAATTTCCTTAGTTTTGACCGATTAGAACTTAACTAACAACACAATGAACAAAAAAAGCTTATTAATTACTTTACTTCTAATTGGTGGTTTGAGCCATTTGGGCTACAAACTGCGTGATGAAGGAATGTTTCCCTTGAGCGAAATCAGCAAATTGGACTTAAAGAAAGCTGGTTTAAAAATTGACCAAAATGAAGTATATAATCCCAATGGCATCAGCTTAGTAGACGCATTGGTTAACGTTGGCGGATGTACAGGATCGTTTGTATCAGACGAAGGATTGATCATCACTAACCACCACTGTGCGTTTAGTGCTGTGCAACTGGCAAGCACTCCCGAAAACGACTATTTAAACAAAGGATTTGTAGCCAGAACACGTGAACAAGAAATTGAGGCAAAAGGTTTAACTTGCCGTATTACAGATAGCTATGAAGACGTATCTGACAGAATCTTAGGATCAGTAGCCAACATCGACGATCCCGCCACGCGTTTGCAGATGATCAACAATCAAATGAAAAACATTGCGGCAGCAGCGGAGCAGAAAGACCCAAGCATTAAAGCCGAAGTTTCGGAAATGTTCATTGGCAAAACCTATGTACTTTTTAGATACAAAACCATTCAAGATGTAAGATTGGTTTACGTACCTAACCGTCAGATTGGCGAATTTGGTGGAGAAACAGACAACTGGGTGTGGCCTCGCCACACAGGCGACTACTCGTTCATGAGAGCTTATGTAGGCAAAGATGGCAAACCAGCTAAGTACAGCAAGGACAATGTGCCGTTTAAACCTAAAAAATCACTAAAGGTTAATGCTAACGGCACCAACGAAGAAGATTTCGTATTCATCTTAGGCTATCCTGGCAAAACCTTCCGTCATCGCCCTGCGCAGTTTATCGACTACCAAGCCAAATACGTATTGCCATACACTTCAGATTTGTATGATTTCCAAAATACTACCATGGAAAACGTAGGCAAAAAAGATAAAGCTACCGAAATCAAATTAGCAACACGCATTAAGCGCAACGCAAACGTGATGAAAAACTATCGCGGCAAGCTAACAGGCATCAAAGAAATTGACCTTGTCGCTAAAAAACAAGAGGAAGATGCGGCTTTAGCACAATTCATCAACGACAATAGCGATGTAAAAGCGCAATACGGAAACTTGATGGCCAACATCGACCAGCTTTACAAAATCATTAATGGCGATGCCAACAGAGATTTATGGCTGAACCAAATCTACACCTCTACCAGCCTACTGAACGTTGCCAAAAACATTAACATCTTTAAAAACAACCTTAATCAGCAGCCTGCAGCTCAAAAGCAAACGTATTTCGAGAACAACATTGGCAAGCTAAAACAAACCTTAAGCACCATTTACGATGCTTACGATATCGATGTAGATAGACGCATCTTTAAGCGAATGATGATGGATGCCGTAGCTTTTACACCAAACCAAAGAGTGAGCGCCATTGACAAAATTATTAACCGCGGAAGCAACAACGAAGCAATGGCTAACGAATACATCAGTGACACTTTTGGCTTAACAAAGCTAAAAGATCAGGATTACGTATTTAACAACCTCCTAAGGTCTCCAAAAGCCTTAAGCGAATACAACGATGGCCTACTACTATTAGAGAGCGACATTGCCCGCCAAATAGCCGAATTAAAACCAGAAAAAGATCGCAGGGACGGACTACTGAACAAGTTGATGGGCGATTACGTGAACGTGAAAGAAAAGTTCTTGAAGAAAGGCTTTATTCCTGACGCAAATAGCACCCTACGTTTAACTTACGGATATGTACGCGGCTACTCTCCTGTTGATGCCACTTATATGGCGCCATACACCACCATTAAAGGAATAATAGAAAAGGGAGCCACGGGCAACCCCGACTTCTTCTACCCAAACATCATTAAGGAGCTATGGAATAAAAAAGACTTCGGTCCGTTCGCTAAAAAAGAACTAAACGACGTTCCTGTTGCTTTCCTTTACAATATGGACACCACTGGCGGAAACTCTGGTTCTCCGATTATGAATGCTAACGGCGAATTGATTGGCGTAAACTTTGACCGCGCGTATGGCGCCACCATTAACGATTATGCTTGGAACGAAAGCTATAGCCGCTCTATAGGTGTCGACATTAGATACGTACTTTGGGCAGCATCCAAAATAGACAAAGCCGATTTCCTACTCAAAGAAATGGGCGTTAAACTTTAATCCAGTTTAGGCAGTAGCAGTGCTCGATAATTTCAGACTTACAGATGACGGATCGATCGAGCACTGCCAACACCTAACACATTGCACAAAACTAAAATCGAAAAACAACAATGAGAATTATAGCAGAACTACCGCACCCACAATGCAAAATCAGCATCTTCAGTATGAACCAAAAATTCATCGTAAAGTTTGAGCAAGGACCTTACGAACAGAGCTACAAAATCTCGGAATTAGACCTTACGGGAGGAGGGGTAAATGAAGTATTTCAAATCATAGACGAAGAGTTCATCGAAACCGTAATAGAACGCTTCAAAGTAATGAGAGGCGATTTTATTGCTGCCTACCAAAGACAACAGTAAACCTCTATTTAAAAATCATAACTACCTATTAAAAAGATATTTAAATAGCTAAACAGAATTTTATTCTGCATTTTAAGCACTTTTACGCCTTATTATCAAGTCTTACAAAAACAAAAACTTTAATTTAAAAACTTTAATTATACTGATTTATAACATTTTATAAAAATCAACAAAATATAATTCCGCACCTCAAAAGCGCCAAATAAATGCAAAGTTTGGCAAAAATCAGCTTCTATTGCTCCTGTTCGTTGCCCCACATAAATATTTATTTTTTACGGTACTAGAAGTGCTGTTTTAGATTAACTTTGTTTCCTCAAAAAAAAATTCATGGCAAACAATAGAAATGCTGGTGTATTCTTTATACTGGTAACCATCCTTTTCGACTGTATAGGTTTTGGTATCATCATTCCCATCATGCCTGCCCTCATTAAAGAACTTACTGGCGCAACGCTAAGTGAAGCTTCTGAATATGGTGGATTTTTACTTACCGTATACTCGCTGATGATGTTTGCTTGTTCTCCTATCCTTGGCGCCTTGAGCGACAAGACAGGTCGCAGAACAGTATTACTCATTTCTTTATTTGGCATGGCCATAGATTATTTCTTTTTGGCATTTGCCCATACTATTTCTTTGTTGTTCCTTGGTCGTATCATCGCAGGAATATGCGGAGCAAGTATCACTACTGCCTCTGCTTACATTGCGGATGTAAGTACACCAGAAAAAAGAGCACAAAACTTTGGATTAATTGGGGCCGCATTTGGCTTAGGCTTTATCATAGGCCCAGTCATTGGCGGTGTGTTTAGCCAATTTGGAACAAGGGTACCTTTCATGATCGCTGGAGGGCTTTCGCTCATCAACTGGCTATACGGCTATTTCATCCTTCCAGAATCTTTAAAGAAAGAAAACAGACGCAAATTTGAATGGAAAAGAGCTAACCCCATAGGTGCTTTAATGCAAATTAAACGCTATCCTTCTTTATTGGGATTATTAGCGGCATTGCTGATCTTATTCATTGCAGCACAATCTACCCAAACGGTTTGGTCATTTTATACACAAGAGAAGTTTCACTGGAACGAAACTTGGATTGGTTATTCATTGGGTTTTGTAGGCTTAACTGTTGCCATTGTACAAGGTGGATTAATACGTATCATCATTCCAAAATTTGGACAGAAAAAGTCGATTATGCTTGGCTTGTCTTTGTACGTATTAGGCTTTGTTCTATTTGCATTTGCCAGTAAAGGATGGATGATGTTTGCCTTTATGGTACCT
>NZ_JAELTX010000168.1 GCF_016429065.1 Pedobacter sp. ASV17 | reverse complement strand
AAGTAACGGAGGCAAGAAAATTAAGAAAATCAGTTCGGGATCGAGATGTAACAGCGGAATCCCTGGAATAAAACTAATTCCCAAACCTGCTAGCACTAAAAAAATAGGGTAGGCTACTTTGATTCTCTGGGCTAGCATGACCAACAGGAATACAACAAAAAGTAACGTTAAGATTAAAAGTAAGTGATGGTGCATAGGGTGCGAAAATAATACATCATTAAGTTATAAAAAAGGTGAGATTTTAAGAATTTATTATCTCTATCTTCGCCTCGTGTTAGAAATTATTTATCAAGACGACTCGCTTATTGCCATTAATAAACCCCACGGCTTGTTGGTACACCGTTCTAAAATTGCAGATGATGCCAAAGAGTTTGCCTTACAATTACTCCGTGACCAAATTGGCCGACACGTAAATCCAGTACATCGTTTAGATAGAAAAACGGGCGGCGTGTTGCTATTTGCCTTTGATAAAGAAGTGGAAATTGCCATGCAAAAGCAGTTTCAGGAAGGATTGGTAGATAAACATTATTTAGCCATTGTAAGAGGATATACGCCTTCAGAAATGGAAATTGACTATCCATTGGCAAAAGAAAACGGCACCCTACAAGATGCCCAAACCAGTTTTGTAACTTTACAACAAGCCGAAATTCCTTTGGCTATCGGCAAACATCCAACTTCCAGATATAGTTTGGTAGATGCGAACCCTACTACAGGCCGAATGCACCAATTACGTAAACACTTTGCCCATATTTTTCATCCCATTATTGGCGATAGACCACATGGCTGCAATAAACAAAATCGCTATTTCAAGGACGAACTTCAAATGAATACGATGATGCTGCACGCTTCAAGCTTATCATTCAATCATCCAATCACTTCCGAAAAAGTCACCATTACAGCAGAAGTGCAGGCTGAATTTAAAAGAATGATGGAACTCATGAATTTTTCACTTTAAAACAATTTTCTACGCTTAATTGTGTTATAGTAGGAATATGCCAATAAAACATCAGCTAGTTACTCTCGTATTTGCTGCCTTATTATTTAGCAGCTGCTCGTCTATCTATATGCCCAGCGTACCCAATACGCCAATGTTGACCACCAAAGGTGAGTTTGCTGGCGGCGCACACATTTCATTAAAGGGCAATGCCAGTTTCAATACCGCTTATGCCGTAACCGAACACTTTGCGGTAATGGCCAATGCAGGCTTTATGAACAATGAAGGTCGAAAAAAAGATATTAACCATAAAGTGTTTGAATTTGGTGGTGGCTATTTTAAAACTTTCGGACCCGAAAATAATCGCATCCTCGAAATTTATGGTGGCTTGGCCAATGGGAGAAGCAAACGGACATTTAGGGAATACGAAAATGATGTGGTGGTAGGTAGCGACTTTTACGATGCCGCCTACAGCAAAAAGTTTGTTCAGGTAAATTACAGTTCCAAGAAAGTAAACGACGTTAACATCTTCGGTTTTAAATTCGGATTGAACTACGGTACTGCATGGCGTTTGAGCTTTGTAGAAACAGATAATTTTTACCACAACGGTGTCATGCAGCCCAATGAAGACAACGTATTCCTAGAGCCTGTTTTCTTTACCCGAATGGTGCTTAGCGAACAAGTACAACTTCAATACACCAGTGGCAGTAATATTGGCTTAAAAAGTAGAAAATTTTTAAATGCAGGCCATTCAGTTTTTACGGTAGGCGCAGTAATCAACGTTGGTCGTAAGCCAAAAACCAAATAAATGCTAAATTTGAAGTATGCGAAAATACTTCATCTTACTTTGCTTGATGCCACTCATCACGGTGGCACAAATTTCATTTGAGCAAAAAATGAAGGCCATGCCAGTCGTTCAAATGGCAAATGGCGTGACGCTAACAATCGACGAACCTAGCATAAATGTCAAAAAGCCAAGCAAAGTTGTGTTGTATGCTTTGCCCAATGGGAATACTACTGCACAAACGTTTGGCAAAAAACTGGCCAAAGGCGATGATTGGCATTACAACATACAACATATTGGCGCACAAACACAGTTTGTAAGAAATACCGATAGCAAGTACAACTACATCATTATTTATGTAGAAAACAGCTTAAAGAGTTGGCCACAATGGCGTCGGCAAACGGCTAATGCCGACCAACTGATCAACAAAATAGTGGACAGCATTTACCAACGATATCAAAACTTAAAACCTCATATTACCCTGAGCGGTCATAGTGGTGGCGGTTCATTTATTTTTGGCTACTTGAATGCACAAACCACCACATTGCCTAGCTACATAGAACGAATTGGTTTTATTGATGCTACTTACGCCTATGAAACAGAAAAGCACCAACAGAAGCTGGTGACCTGGCTTAAACAACCAAATAAATTTCTGCAAGTAATTGCCTATAACGATAGTGTGGTGGTTTATAACAACAAGCCCTTGGTATCACCAACGGGTGGGACTTGGTACCGCAGTAAATTAATGGCAAATGATTTGGGAGGACTGAAATTTGAAGAAAATCTTATGCAATTGGCTTGGCAGAATAAATCAGGCAGGACTTCCTTCACTTTAATTAAAAACCCCGACGGAAAAATATTTCATACAGTTTTGGTAGAACGAAATGGCTTTATCGATTTACTTTTTAAAGGCACTAAACTTGCTGCTAAAAATTACCGTTTTTGGACGGA
Organism: Pedobacter sp. ASV17; assembly: GCF_016429065.1. GTDB lineage: Bacteria > Bacteroidota > Bacteroidia > Sphingobacteriales > Sphingobacteriaceae > Pedobacter. The sequence continues at coordinate 4,079 of NZ_JAELTX010000168.1, read as the reverse complement.
ACCCGTTTATCAAAATTTTATCTTAGAGTAATGGAAACACCCAAGCTCAGAAAAATAATTCACATTGATATGGACGCTTTTTATGCTTCCGTAGAGCAACGTGATTTTCCTGAGTTAAGGGGAAAACCATTGGTAGTGGGTGGCTCTCCAGAGGGGAGAGGAGTAGTGGCCACTGCCAGTTACGAAGCCAGAACTTATGGTGTTCGTTCGGCCATGTCTTCCAAAAAGGCAGAACAGCTCTGTCCATACGCAATTTTTGTTTACCCAAGGTTTAGTGTTTACAAGGAAGTTTCGAGGCAAATACGTGAAATCTTTAGTCGTTATACGGATTTAATTGAGCCGCTTTCCCTAGACGAAGCCTATTTAGATGTCACCGAAGATAAATTAAACATCGGCTCTGCCATTACCATTGCCGAACAGATTAAAAAAGCGATCAAGGATGAATTGGGGTTAACGGCCTCAGCAGGCGTTTCCATCAATAAGTTTGTCGCAAAAATTGCTTCCGACATGAATAAGCCCGATGGCTTGACTTTCATAGGGCCATCCAAAATTGAGAAATTCATGGAAAAACTTCCCGTTGAAAAGTTTCATGGCGTAGGTAAAGTTACCGCTGAGCGAATGAAAATGCAGGGCATTAGAAAGGGCAGTGACCTCAAAAAACTGACCGAAGAACGTTTGGCTTTGTTATTTGGCAAATCAGGCAAGTTCTTTTACAACATTGTACGGGGAATTGACAACCGTGCGGTAAAGCCTGATAGGGAAACCAAATCGATCAGCTCTGAAGATACTTTTGGAAGCGATTTAGATAAGGGAAGTGAAATGTATGAGCGCCTACTTCAAATTACACAGTCGGTCTTCAAACGGATCAATCAATATCAGTTATTTGGTAGAACCCTCACCGTAAAGGTAAAATTTGCCGATTTCAAACAAATCACCAGAAGCATTTCTTTTGAGCATCCCATTAACGATGAAAATGATGCTTACCAAGCCGCAAAAACATTAATAGAACAAACGGATTTTAGTGGAAAACTGGTACGTTTATTAGGAGTTGGCTTTTCTAATTTCCACGAACCGAAGCCAAAGCAACGAAATAGGATAGAAGAGCAGAAATTGCTGTTTTAAAAAGTAGATATACGTTGTGCACTTCGCCACAGATACACAGATTTTCATGTTTAATTTAGCAGAGGTTTTGGTAAGAAAATCCACTTATATAAACTTTCATCCTCATTTTATCTGTGTATCTGTGGCAAGCCTTCTAAACAATTAATGATTACTTAACAACCATTTAATCTATTGACTTTAAATTTGTTATCAAATTAGAAGTAATGAAGATTAATTTTATTCTTATTGCTGTTGCCATCGTAGCCATTTTGGGCTTTATCTACTTTGTAGTTAAAAGAAACCATAAAGACCAAAAGGATTTGGAAAAAGAGCTTAACCAAAAAGAGCTCAGACCAGATAAGCACAGTGGCGACAAAATCTAGCTTACTGCGGTAAGCGCTCCACCTGCATGAGCAAAGGAGGAGATGACAATGCTTCTAAAAAGGCAATGAGGGCCTTTCTTTCCCTTACATTCAGCATAATTCCTCTCAACAATTTATCGTTTTTAGGCAGCAATGGGTCTTTCTCTTGTCCTGGTAAAACTGTGTGCTCAGGCATTCCCATATTGTACAAAACCATTAAACTGTCCATACTCTTCACCAAGCCATGATGGAACCAAGGACCAGTTTGCATCACATTACGCAAACCAGGGGTTTTAAATTTACCCACGTCTTCGGGCTTTTTGGTGACATTGTACAAACCCAAATCCTGATTTTTATTACCATATTCGGTTAAACCAATGTTATGAAACTCCTTATCCGTAAAATAAGCTCCATAATGGCAGTTCATACATCTGGCTTTCGTTCTGTATAGGTGCAGTCCCAATAGCTCTTGATCGTTAAGTGCATGCTTATCGCCCTTTAAAAAGCGATCAAACTTTGTATCCTGACTCACAATGCTTTGCTGAAAAGTGGCCAAGCTCTCAAAAATCTGTTGATTGGTAATAGTAGATGTACCAAAGGCAGCTTTAAAATAAGCACGATAACCTTTAATCCTATTTAGTTTTTTAGCTAATGATTTCAGGTCTTGGTTCATTTCATTATGCGCCGAAATTGGGCCTTCGGCCTGTTTCACCAAGGTATTAGCCCTGCCGTCCCAAAAGAAGCTCGAGTAAATCCACACGTTTTCTAAGGATGGCGCATTACGGATATTAGGCAACTGGTCATGGCCTACGGAAACTTCTTTTCCATCAGCCCATTGCAAAGCAGGGTCATGACAGGTCGCGCAGGAAATTTGATTAGCACCCGAAAGTCTGGTATCGAAGAAAAGCAACTTCCCTAATGCCGACACCCGCTTTACCGAATCATTAGTTAAATCCAAGGGAGATGCTTGTAGCGTATCTAGTTCTTCAAACTTTACACCCTTATCCACATTTGCTTTGGGCCAAAACTGCTTTGGTTGCGCATATACTTTCCTTAACGAATCAATCGTAAGCCCATCACTGCCCATCCAATCGTTAGATTTGAAGGAAATCAGCAGCAAGCCACTTAAAAGGAAAGCCATACCAAGCAGTACTTTGTTCATGGCCGCAAAAATAAGAAATTCTAGGATACCTATTCCGTAACCTGATGAGACTCAGTTTTTACGCTGGCCACTAGCTTTTTGGTTCTATTTTGAAATCTAATGAAGAGTAGGACAGAGGCCGTTAACAAACCAAAGGTTAAACCATACCAAATGCCTTCAACGCCCATTTTTAGTTCTATGCCCAAGATATAGCCCACAGGAATACCGATTACCCAATACGATAGGAAAGTGATAAAAGTAGGCATATTCACATCACCAAGCCCCCTTAAAACGCCCAAACCTACTACCTGTGTACCGTCAAATAATTGGAAAAATCCTGCTAGAATAAGCAATTGAGCTGCAATAGTAATCACCGTTTGATCGCTGGTATAAATGTAAGGCAGGTAATTATTGGCCAACATAAATATCAAAGCCGTAAACGACATAAACACAATTACAATGTGGTAACTGGCAATGGCCGAAAACCTCAGGGGACCAAAATTCTTGCTCCCAAAGTTATTTCCTGTTTTAATAGTCGCGGCATTGGCAATTCCAGTAGCAAGCATATAGGTAAATGCCGCTAGAGATAAAGCCGTAAAATGGGCTGCTTGCTCTACCTTGCCAATACTCCCAATCAAAATCCCAGCGCCACTAAATGCACTAATTTCAAACGAATATTGCAGTGCTACTGGTGCACCTAATTTGGTAATTTTCTTTATCCTTCCAAAATCAAAGGCGAACAATTTAAACTCGGTTAAGTAAGCTTTAAAGTTTTTGGAGTTAAACACATAAGCACCCATAGCAATAGCCATTAAAATACGGTCAATTAAGGTACTTAAACCCACACCACTAACGCCCATTGGCGTAATGCCAAACATCCCTTTTACAAAGATGATTCCCAAAATCACATTAACCACGTTCCCCCAAATAGAGATCAACATGGCTTGTTTTGTAAATCCTAAGCCTTCGGTAAATTGCTTAAATACTTGAAAAATCATCAAAGGGAAGATAGATACGCCCATAAACATCAGGTAGGGCTTTGCATGCATCACCACATCTGGCGATTGCTTAAGATGATCAATTACAAAATAATAGACCACCAATACCAAACTGTACAGAACGACACTAGCGATTAAGTTAATCAACAAGCTATTAGAAATGAGCTTACCGCATTCTACCTTATTATCGCCACCGTTAGCTTGCGCAATTAAGGGCGTTAAACCATATGAAATACCCAAACCCAACACCAAAATCAGCATAAAAAGACTATTCACTAGTGACACCGCTGCTAACTGTACAGTTCCAGCAAAATGTCCCACAATCATACCGTCGGCCATATGTACCAAGGTATGGCCTAATTGTGAAAGCACAATAGGCATCGCTAGAACTAGATTATCTTTATAGTAAGACTTGTATTTGGCAAATGAATAAGTGAACATACGCCGCAAAATTCGGAATTTTAAACGGGATTATTC
>NZ_JAELTX010000167.1 GCF_016429065.1 Pedobacter sp. ASV17 | reverse complement strand
ATCTTAGAGTGAATGATTTAAATCTCTTAAGCTTATGAAATTACCTTCTCTAAGTGTGCTTTGGCAAAACTTTAAAAGTGTTGTTTTCCGTTTCCCGTTGCAAGTGCTCATGGCTTTGGTAGCTACTGGCGTGTGGTGTTATCTTGCAGGCCCTGGTATCAAAATGGATTTGAACCAACATCTAATTAAGCTACTGTTACTTTGTAATTTGGGCTTAACCTTGCTATTGGCTTTGGATACTTATGCAGAGAGCCGTTCCCTAAGTTCAATATCCAAATGGTTAATGCGAGTTTTTGCAATAGCTTTATTAACCGCTTTGTACTTTCTTATAGATCCGTTCAAGTATCTGATAGATATTTTTAGGGTGGCACTTTTTGCTTTTGCTTTTCACTTATTGGTCGCTTTTGCACCTTTTATCAAACGGGGGAATTTGAATGGTTTTTGGCAATATAATAAAACCTTGTTTTTAAGATTTCTGATGTCGGCTTTTTATGCAGCGGTGCTTTATGCTGGTTTGGCCATTGCGCTATTTGCTATTGATGGCTTGTTTAATGTAACCATTAAATCAGATGTTTACCTCAGGCTTTTTATTGTGCTGAGTGCTGGATTTACAACTATTTTCTTTTTAGCGGGAGTGCCCATCAATTTTCAATCACTAGATGAGGAGCAGAGTTATCCAAAAGGGTTAAAAATATTTACCCAATACGTACTGATTCCTTTGATGACCATTTACTTGGCCATATTGTTAGTGTATGAAGTTAAAATAGCCATCAACTGGGAGTTGCCCAAAGGTTTGGTGTCTACGTTGATTTTGGGCTATGCCGTGTTTGGTTTGCTGTCGTTACTTTTAATTTACCCCATTAAGGAGAAAGATGGTAACGGTTGGATCAAACTATTTTCCCGCTTCTTTTATTTGATGATGATTCCGTTAATTGTATTGCTCATTTTGGCCGTAATTAAGCGGGTAGGTAATTATGGGATTACAGAATCGAGGTATATTTTAATCATCTTGGCCACTTGGCTTACGGGCATTACTGGCTACTTTCTATTTAGCAAAAAGCAAAATATTAAAGTAATCCCTGTTAGTTTGTTTGTTTTAGCCCTACTGTCTATTTATGGACCACAAAGTGCCTTTTCAATTTCGAGAATTTCACAAACGGCTAGGCTGAAAAAATTGATAGCGAGCAAAAATACGATTGATAAAGAAGAAATTCCAGCAGTGGTGCGTTACTTGGTAGATAGACACGGCCTTACTTCGTTGCAAGGTTTTACGTCTGCAAACCTGAAAGAGGTTGAAGAAAAGATTTATGTTAAAGCCGAAAAGGACAAATCAAGAAGTTACGAGATAGATAATGAGAAGATTGACACTGCCTTTGCACTTTTAAAGGTAAAAGACATCGACAATTCCGTTTGGTCAAAATATATGACTTTTAACAGTGCCGACGGGGTAGTTAATCTACAGGGGCACGATGTCATGATTGATTTAAATGATTATTCACAGCAGCCCAATATTTTCAATGGTGACAAGTTTGAAGTTAAAAAAGGGGAAAGAGAAGAGGTTAAAGCACATGATAAACTCAAAGTGGAAAAATTAACGGTGAAAGCTTCGGGCAAAGAAGTAGCGGTATTTAATATAGATAGTTTGGCCAAGGAAATGGTGTTAAAGCACGAACAGCAGCCTTTTACAAAAGCTGGACATGAAACGTTCACCGTGCCATCTGCTTTGTTGCAGCTTACGCAGAAAACCCGAAAATATAATTTTACTTTTGTGGTGAGAAATCTTAGTGGAAATTACCAAAAGAACGAGAGAATTTTCAATTGGCTAAATTTCAATGGCTACCTATTGATAAAAAAGAATTGATTTGGAAGAAAACGAACATCTACAACAACCTGCCGAACTTGCCGCTAGATTTATTAACCATACTTCGAGGCATATTTTTCTTACGGGAAAAGCAGGTACTGGAAAAACAACCTTTTTAAGGAACATCATTGCCAAGACGCACAAACGGGCAGTAATTGTGGCACCTACAGGTATTGCGGCCATTAATGCATCAGGGGTAACCATTCATTCACTTTTTCAATTGCCCTTTGGTGCTTTTGTGCCACGTATTGTGCCCGGCCAAATTTTGCCATCGGGCGTACCTTACAATACTCCTAAAAGTTTGGTGAGGCATTTGAGCATGAACGCCATCAAGCGACGTATTTTATTAGATATGGAGCTTTTGGTGATTGACGAGGTGAGTATGCTCCGTGCCGATTTGTTGGATGCCATTGATTTTGTGCTACGCTTTGTGAGAAAGAACAACCATCACTTTGGTGGGGTGCAGGTACTTTTTATTGGCGATTTATACCAACTCCCGCCAGTAGTTAAAAATCAGGAACAGGAACTGTTGAGCAAATTTTACCAGAGTCCTTTTTTCTTTGATGCCCTGAGCTTAAAATCCAATCCGCCAATTTACATTGAGCTGGAGAAAATCTACCGTCAGTCTGACCAGATTTTTGTGGATTTGCTCAATAACCTGCGTAATAACATTACCAGTGAGCAGGACATGGCTTTGCTAAAGCAACATTATCAGGCCAACTTTAAGCCCGATCTCAACGATAATTACATTACCCTTACTACCCACAACAGCAAGGCCGATGCCATGAACCGTACTAGCTTGAACGAGCTGGAGGGCAAGTCGTATTTCTACCAAGCCACTATTGATAAGGAATTTGCAGAAAGTGCTTACCCCATTGAAAAAACTTTGGAACTAAAAGTGGGTGCGCAAGTGATGTTTGTTAAAAATGACCCGAAGGGAGAACAGCGATTCTTCAACGGGAAACTTGCCGTGGTGAGTAAATTGGGAGATGATTTTATTGAAGTGCTGCCCGAAGGGAATAAATATCCCATCGTGATTGAGCAGTATGCTTGGAAAAACATCAGATATACCACTAACAAGCATACTAACGAAATAGAAGAGGAGGAAATAGGAACCTTTACGCAATATCCATTAAAGCTGGCTTGGGCCATCACGGTACATAAAAGCCAAGGTTTAACTTTTGATAGGGCTATTGTAGATATTGGTGATGCTTTTGCTCCGGGACAAATTTATGTGGCGCTATCGCGATTACGCTCTTTAGATGGATTGATATTGACGTCCAATCTTAATAGCCGAGGCTTGAAAGCAGACCAAAATGTAGCTTACTATTCCCGTACTAAAGATCAACAGGAAAGTTTACATAGTCAGATTACTAAAGAAGCCGAGCTGTTTTTGAAACAATTGTTGGTACAGGCTTTTGATTTTTCGTTATTGGATAACTTTGTTTACGAGCACGTTTTCAGTTACAGTAAGGATGAAAAACGTTCCATCAAGCAAACCCATTTGTCTTGGGCCATAAAGTTGCAACAAGAGTTGATGGCTGCTAAAGTACATGCCGATAAGTTTTTGAAGCAGATTGACAAATGGATACAATTGGGACATTCGGCTGATTTAATGCACATGGTTGAGCGTGCTACAGCTGCTGGGAACTATTTTAGTCCCATTTTGGTTGCGCAAAGTGCGGCTGTTTTTGAACACATAGAAACGGTAAAGCAGCAAAAGCAAACCAAGGAGTATTTGTATGAACTGATAGATGTGGAGGCCATGTTTTATGAGCAGTTCAAAAAAATTGTGCGGGCAAATGCCATGTTAAAAGCCAAAGCAAATAATGAGGATATTGGCAAGGATGATCTTAATGAACTATATGGTTTGGCTAAACGGGAAGAGCAGATGCGCAAAGCGTATAGCTTGCCTAATAAAGAGGAACTGGAAAGGGCAGGAGATGAGCAAAAACCTCGTAGCAAGAAGAAGGTAGTGAAGGAAAAACAGCCAAAGGTAGATACCAAAGAAGTGACCTTGGCTTTATTTAAAGAAGGTAAAACCCCAACTGAAATTGCACTGGAACGAAAAATGACCCGAGGAACGATTGAAGGTCATTTGGCACATTACATTGTGAAACAAGAAATCACTGCAGATAAGGTAATCTCTAAACAGAAATTGGAGGTTTTATTAAAAGCCATTAGGGATTTAAAGAGTGTGAAGCTTAACGAAATCCGTGACCATGTGGGTAAAGCTTATGATTTTGGTGAAATTAAAATTGCCATTGCCGCTTTCATGGCGGAAGGGGAGTAATAGACTTACGAAGTTTTTTTTAGAACTTCGTAAGTCTCTCAGGAATCCATCATTTCAACGATAGGAGAATTGAAAATCAGCGTAGTTAAATCTAGCAAGATGTAATAACATAGTTTTTAGATTTCTCCACTCGCTGCGCTGCGGTCGAAATGACGACACCCCTTTAAAGACTTACGAAGTTTTTAAAACTTCGTAAGTCTGGTCGAACGTCAATCTAGCAAATCCAAATATTTCTCTCCCCAACCTTCGGGATCGAAATGACGTGGTGTGTAGAGAGGTCATAGAATCAAAAAAGCTCCGAGCAAAACTCGGAGCTTTAAATTATAATAGGGTGTATTTGCGCTTACTCTTTCCAGCCGCCACCAAGTGCACGGTACAAATTCACAATAGATTGTAGCTTTTGTAACCTGTCGTTAACGCCACTCAATTGTGCCGCTAATAAACTTTGCTCTGAAGTTAATACGTCGGTATAGTTGGTTGCAGAACTGTATTTTAATAATTCCTTAGTATAGTCTACCGCTTTTTCCAATGAAGCAATTTGCTTTGCTCTCGAAGTTTCTTTCTCTAATGCTGTTTGATAAGCATAAAGTGCGTTAGAAACTTCCGAACCAGCGGTAAGCATGGTTCTTTGGAAGGTATAAAACGATTCCTGTTGTGCCGCTTTGGCAGAAGTTAACCTTGCTTTGTTTTGACCTTTATTGAAGATAGGTTGTGTTAAACCTGCCGCAAAATTATAAAAGATAGAGTTGGTAAAAAGATTACCTATGGTTAACGATGAAATACCGCCATTAGCTGTTAAAGTTAACTGCGGATAGAAATAGGTTTTCGCTAAATTGGTATTTTCAAAAGCCACTTTGAAAGCAAATTCCGCTTGTTCTACATCGGGTCTGTTTTTAAGTAGCAAGGAAGGAATACCCACTTTTAAATCTTTATAATCTTGCTGTGCTTCCAATGAACCTCTGGTCACCGTACCTGGACCTTTGCCCAAAAGAACATTTAGGGCGTTCTCCGTTTCTCTGATGCTTCTTTTCAAATCTGGAATGGTTACCTCGGCAGCATATCTATTAGCTTCGCTTTGTACCACTGCGGCACCAGTAACAATGCCAGCTTCTTTTAAAGACTTGATGGCTTCCACATTCTTGATACGGCTGTCTAGCGTTTGCTCCGTGATTTTCAATTGTAAATCAAGTGCCAACAAAGTGTAGTAGTTATTGGCAATAGAACTTACCAATTGCGTTTGTACGGCACGCTTTGCAGCATCTGTTTGTAAAAACGAAGCCACTGCCGAACGTTTTGCACTCCCTAATTTGCCCCATACATCAATTTCCCAAGAAGCACTTAACTGTGCCCTATATAATTGGGTTTCGGTATTGATGTTAATTCCTGGAGGAAAGTTCAACGCCGCTCTTGATTGCTTGTTGTCGGCAGCCGAAAGGTCTGCACTTAAACTAGGCAAAAATGCAGCTTTGCTTAATCTTAAATTGGCCTCTGCACTTTTCATGCGTTCAATGGCACTTTTAAGGTCAAGGTTGTTTTCAACACCCTCTTTAATTAACGCCTGCAATTGCGGGTCGGTAAACAAAGTTGAGGTCGGCAAATCTGCGATGCTGGTGGTGTCGGTGCTATTCGCATCTCTGTACAACCCCTCCGTTTTTAGCTCGGCAGGCCTCTCATATTTTTGAGTAACACAGGCCCCTAAACTTAAAAGTAGGGAACCTGTGATGAATATCGATATTTTCTGATTTCGTGTCATTTTGATAAGCTGAATTAGTCTTCAGGGTCTTTTATTTGTTCAAAATTCAGGTGAGTTTGTTGTTCCAACACGCTAGGATCAAAAGGAGATTTGCTGCTCACTTTCTCTTGTAAAGTTTGGAAAACAATGAATAGTACTGGAATAACGAAAACCCCAAAGATGGTTCCGAATAACATACCACCTACAGCGCCTGTACCAATAGAGTTGTTACCCGCGGCACCTACCCCAAAAGATAGCATCAAAGGTAAAATACCTAAGATAAAGGCAAATGAGGTCATCAAGATTGGTCTTAACCTTGCTGTTGCACCTTCAAGTGCTGCTTGTAAAATGGTCATTCCTTTTCTTCTTCGTTCTACGGCAAATTCCACAATCAAAATCGCGTTTTTGGCCAAAAGTCCAATCAACATGATTAAGGTAATTTGGGTGTAGATATTGTTATCGATACCAAAAATCTTATCGAAAATAAATACCCCTGCCAAACCCACTGGAAGTGATAAAATTACCGCCAATGGCAACACATAACTTTCGTATTGTGCACAAAGTAGGAAGTAAACAAATATCAAACACAATAAGAAGATAAATACGGTTTGGTTACCGCTAGATTGCTCTTCTCTAGATAACCCAGAGAACTCGTAGCCATAACCTTGGGGCAATATCTTGGCTGCTTCTTCCTGTACCGCTTTTAATGCGTCACCAGAACTGTAACCTGGCTTAGGGTTTCCTGTAACTGCAATAGAAGTATAAAGGTTAAACCTTGAAATGGCCTGCGGTCCGTAAACCCTTTCGGTAGAAATGAAACCTGTGATAGGTGCCATGGTGCCGCTAGGTGTACGTACATACACTTTGTTCAAGCTTTCCAAATTAGAACGATATTGAGGGTCGGCTTGGTAAACTACCC
>NZ_JAELTX010000166.1 GCF_016429065.1 Pedobacter sp. ASV17 | reverse complement strand
GGTATAGATGTTATGCTTGCATTGTAATTTTTGCAGTTTTCTGCCTAAAAGTGAGTAATGTCAGAAAAAGATGAAAAATATGGCCTTAGCTTGGGGAAGATATTTTAGGTTGTTTTTTGAATGAAATGCCATACCATCTTCTTCCCATTGGTGTAAGCAAAATGATAAATGAAATGAAGTAGAAATAAAATGGGAAGCAGTAGATAATGGCACCAATGATTGTTCTATTTGAAGTATGAAATATGTACTTTAATCTAGCCGTCAAATCAAAAGCAACATACGCGGAATATTTACCCGCAATAGTTATAAGATAATACCAGCCATAGGCACATAATATAATCCCAATGACCCATGTGTATCGGTTTTTGTATAACAAAATTATAGCCAGCACTATTAGTACCGCGATTCGGTCTTGGGTATTGGAACTATGCCTAGTATGAGGTATATCAAGCGCAATAAGTAATAAGAAGAATACTACCAATGTCCATTTCAAGAAACTTAGCATATTCTTTTTATTCAGCATCATTTACGGAAGTTTGTTGTGGCTTAAAGATAATAATTCTTGTTAATGCCCATCAACGTTCCGCGAAATCATTCCCTATCAAAAAGTCTGAGATATTTAGAGGGCACTAATCTTTTCCATTCTGGGTGTCTTTTAACGTAAGCAAAAACTAAAGGACATAAAGGAACTAGCGCATAAGCGTTTTCTTCCAAGTAGTTTAGCGTTTTTTCAATCAATGCGGTGGCTACTCCTCTTCCAGCTAGGGCTTCAGGGCTTTCGGTATGGATAAGCTTAATGATTTTCCCATCTTCTTCGTACTCGATAAAGGCTGTATGTCCGTCTACTGATAGTTCGAAACGTAGTTTTTCTTCGTTTTTGATTAGTGGTAGGGAGATAAATTCTTCTTTCATCTTAATTCATTTTAAATGATATGAACTAAGTTAGGAAGAAATTGCTGTTTGCTTGTTGATGTATGGTAATAAACGAAAGGATAGGTTTGCCGTTTGTCGTCATTTCGACCTTGTGGAGAAATCTTTGAATATGCTCTCCAATTTCAAAGATTTTTTTTTCGCTTCTCTCCGAGTAACTGGAACTAGGTATTGAAATGAAGATTAGAAGTACTTCGGCGAAGGACTAAGCAAAATCCGCAGGATTTTAATCTTTATAGTGCGAATGCATAAAAGATATACGACTCCTACAGAGTCGCATTCATATCAGTTGGCTATTTTATAAATATTTGACCTCTTAGAGGTCTTAAAAGGAAGCATTATAAAATATAAAGATGCCTTAGTTCTCTCCCGAAAGCTTGGGATTGCACTTCGATCGAAATGTAGGGAAAACAAAAAAGCCCCGTATGTACGGGGCTTTCTTTTATTTTCTGTTTAGCTTAAGCAACGATAGCTTCGGCCAAAACAATAATTTTATTATCCAGTACTTCCACTACACCACCTTTAATGTTGTAGATGTTTTCGCCTGTTGCTTCTTTAACAATCACTGGACCATCTTCTAAAGTAGAAATGATAGGAGCGTGGTCTTTCAAAATCTGAAAAGAACCAGCAGTTCCAGGAACAGTAACTGCAGTTACTTCGCCTTCGAAAACTTTCTTGTCTGGAGTTAATATTTCTAAGTTCATTCTTTAGTAGTTAGTATTTAGTAGTTAGTGTTTAGACTAATCCACTAAATAAATTAATGAGTTAGTACTTAGATAAAGAGCCTTTCTATATACTAAGTACTAGCTACTATATACTAATTAGCTTCTGCCAATAATTTTTTACCTTTTTCAATAGCATCTTCAATGCTACCAACTAAGTTAAATGCAGCTTCTGGGTACTCATCAACTTCACCATCCATGATCATGTTAAAGCCTTTGATGGTATCTTTAATGTCTACCAATACACCTGCTAAACCTGTAAATTGCTCAGCAACGTGGAAAGGTTGTGACAAGAAACGTTGAACACGACGAGCTCTGTGTACGGTTAATTTATCTTCTTCAGATAACTCATCCATACCTAGGATCGCGATGATATCTTGCAATTCTTTATAACGTTGTAAAGTTTCTTTAACACGTTGTGCAGTGTTGTAGTGCTCGTCGCCTAAAACCGCAGGAGAAAGGATACGTGAAGTAGAGTCCAATGGATCTACCGCAGGATAAATACCTAGCTCAGCAATTTTACGGGAAAGTACGGTTGTTGCATCTAAGTGGGCAAATGTTGTAGCCGGTGCAGGGTCAGTTAAGTCATCCGCAGGTACATATACTGCCTGTACTGAAGTGATTGAACCACGTTTAGTTGAGGTAATACGCTCTTGCATTAAACCCATCTCAGTAGCTAGGGTTGGTTGGTAACCTACCGCTGAAGGCATACGACCTAATAGTGCCGATACCTCAGAACCTGCTTGAGTAAAACGGAAGATGTTGTCAACGAAGAAAAGGATATCTTTTCCAGCACCTTCGCCATCACCATCACGGAAATATTCAGCAACAGTTAAACCTGACAATGCTACACGAGCACGTGCACCAGGAGGCTCGTTCATTTGACCGAATACCAATGTTGCTTTTGATTCTTTTAATTTTTCAGTATCAACTTTGTCTAAATCCCATCCACCTTTTTCCATTGAGTGCAAGAACTCATCACCATAGTTGATTACGCCAGACTCGATAAACTCACGCAATAAGTCGTTACCCTCACGAGTACGCTCACCTACACCAGCAAATACTGATAAACCAGCATAAGCTTTAGCGATGTTGTTTACCAACTCCATGATTAATACGGTTTTGCCTACTCCCGCACCACCAAATAATCCAATTTTACCACCTTTTGCATAAGGCTCTAATAAGTCGATAACTTTAATACCTGTAAAAAGTACTTCAGTTTCAGTAGAAAGCTCATCAAATTTAGGAGGAGCATTGTGGATTGGCTTACCAGCAGAATTATCTAAAGTGTTGATTCCGTCGATAGCTTCACCAACTACGTTGAATAAACGACCTTTGATCTCATCGCCTACAGGCATTTTAATAGGTGCACCAGTATCAACCGCATCCATTCCACGTACTAAACCATCGGTTGAGTCCATTGCAATGGCACGTACACGGTCTTCACCAAGATGTTGTTGAACCTCTAGAACGATTTTTTGACCATTTTCTTTTTTAATCTCTAAAGCAGAGAAAATTTTAGGTAAAGTGGCATCGTTAACAAAGCTCACGTCAACTACCGGACCTATAATTTGCGCTATCTTTCCAATATTAGGCATATTTTGTATTTGGTAAAATTATAAAAATCAAAATGTTAAAGGCGTTTTTGTGCGCCTGCTTTTCGGATGGCAAAGTTATTAAATTTTAATGTAAATTTTATATAGAAATAAAATGTTTTTCAACAGTTTAATAAATGATAATTTAGTCCTTATGAAAACAGTATTGGTTACAGGTAGCAATGGCCTTTTGGGACAGAAAATAATCGAACAGGTTTTAGCTGATAAGGACGTGAATTTGATTGCTACCAACAGAGGTTTAAACAGGTATCCAATAGAGAAAGGTTATGTGTATGAACAGATGGATATTTTGGACACTGAACAAGTGAAAACAGTTTTGGAAAAATATAGACCCAATGCGCTTATTCATACTGCTGCCATGACTAACGTAGACCTATGCCACGAACAAAATGAGGCTTGTTGGGAATTAAACGTAAAGGCAACAGCTTTTTTGGCATCGCTTTGCGAAAAGCTAGGGATACATTTTATATATGTATCTACTGATTTTGTTTACGATGGATTGAATGGTCCTTATCAAGAAGATGACGAACCCAAGCCAGTGAGCTTTTACGGAGAAAGTAAATTGGAGGGTGAGCGAATCACCCAACAAATGAAAGGCCACTGGACAATTGTAAGGACAATTTTGGTTTACGGTATATTAAAGGATATGAGCCGTAGCAATATTATACTTTGGGCAAAAGGTGCTTTGGAAAAAGGTACATCTATTAATGTTGTGAACGACCAATGGCGCATGCCTACTTTGGCAGAGGATTTGGCAAAGGCTTGTTTGTTGACCGTTGAACACGGAGCGAAAGGTGTTTATCATATTTCTGGAAAAGACATGATGAGTATTGCAGAATTGGTAAGACGGGTAGCAAGGTTTTGGGACTTGGACGAAACCTTAATTACAGAAGTAAGTTCTGATACCTTGGCCCAAGAAGCGAAGCGTCCTCAAAAAACAGGTTTTATTTTAGACAAAGCCATGACTGATTTGAATTACCAACCACATAGTTTTGAGGAAGGGTTAGCATTGGTGAAGGAACAGTTGGCAGTTAGCAGTGGTCAGTAAACAGTTTTCAATTAACCAACAATTGGAAAAGGACAATTAGCTAGTGCGATAATAGGCTCATTAGCTAATCATCGAATTAAATAAATTATCAAATTATATACATATGTCATTACAAGTAGGAGATCAGGCTCCAGATTTTAAATTAAAGGATACAACGCTACAAGAAGTTTCTTTAGGCGATTTTAAAGGTAAAAAGGTAGTGCTTCACTTTTTCCCTTTGGCTTTTACGGGTGTTTGCACCACACAACTTTGTACCATGAGAGATAACTTTGGTTATTACGATGGTTTAAATGCACAAGTTTTAGGTGTTTCGGTTGATTCGCCATTTACTTTGGCCAAGTTTAAGGAAGACCAAGCTTATCAGTTCCCATTGCTATCTGATTTCAATAAGGAAACCGCTGGGGCTTATGGCGCATTGTACGAAGACTTTTTAGGTTTGAAAGGTATTGCTAAACGTTCGGCTTTTGTGATTGACGAAGAGGGTAAAGTGATTTACGCCGAAGTTTTGGAAGACGCAGGTAACTTGCCTGATTTTGCAGCCATTAATAAAGTAGTTGCTGGATAAGCCCTCTCTGCCCTCGGTATCTTTCGCTAGAGGGAAATAGAAGCAGATATTTAAGGCTAGTTTAGTAATGCTTAAACTTCGTAAGTTTTTAAAACTTACGAAGTTTGTTAAAAGGCAGCAAAAAATATTGGCACTTCAGCAAGGTTTAGGGAACTTTAACCTGTGCATTGTAGCTGCCAGCTAAACCCGATATGGGCGGATACCGGCCTTGTGGCTAAGGCTGGTGCAGTATGAGCCTGTAGCGGGACTAAGTTAAATAACAGTAAACGGGTTGCTTTTCAAATAATTAGAGATTACTGTAGAAAAATTTGCAACAAAAATTGTGAATTTAAATTTGAAACATTACTTTTGCAGTCCCTTACGGGGAAATGCATTCGTAGCTCAATTGGATAGAGCATCTGACTACGGATCAGAAGGTTTGGGGTTCGAATCCCTACGAGTGCACAAAGGTAGAAGTTAATCACTTCTGCCTTTTTTTGTTTATGGCCTTTTCTTGTTTTAGATTGCTACTTTTTAAAGGTTTGGAGCCAAAAATTGAAAAAAATGGCGGTGGAGCTAATATATATTTATATATTTGCAACCTCATAAAGAAATGGCTTAAGATGAGCCAGTTCAATACAATAAATAGATTTCCTTTTAGGAGCGTAGTTAACTTAATTTGATGCTAAATTTAGTTCTTTTTGGCCCTCCAGGTGCAGGCAAAGGCACCCAATCTCAAAAGTTAATTGATAAATATCAGTTAGTACACATTTCAACAGGCGATTTATTCAGAGCCCACATTAAAAACCAAAGTCCACTAGGGCAGCAGGTGAGCAAATTAATTGCTGATGGCGAATTAGTGCCAGATAGCATTACCATTGCGATGTTGGAAGAGGAAGTAGATAGAAATCCTGATGCAAAGGGATTTATTTTCGATGGTTTCCCTCGCACAGTTCCTCAAGCAGAAGAATTGGATAAGTTTTTGGTAGCTAAGGGTGAAAAAATTAATGGTGTAATTGCTTTAGACGTAGATCAAGATGAATTGACCCGTCGTATTGCAGAGCGCCATAAGATTAGCGGAAGACCTGATGATGATGCTGAAAAGTTAAAAAAGCGTATCGACGAATATTTTAACAAAACTATTCATGTATTGCCTTATTACCAAGGTCAGGATAAATTGATAAAGGTAAATGGCATTGGCGAAATTGAAGTGATTTTCAATAGCCTTTGTGAGGTAATTGATCGCTACTAAATTTGAGAATTAGCTAATTCGAGGATTAGCTGATGAAAATATAAAGCATCCGTATAAAATACATTTAGTTATTTTTGCGGATGTTTGTTTTTTTAGTTTAATCGCTAAATAAAAAAATGCGGACTAATTAAACATGTAAACAATCGTAATATGCTAAGTGTTGTGAAAAACAATTTAGCCATTTAACAATCGTAATTCGTAAATCAAAAATCATAAATCTCCATGTCTCAAGGTTCCAATTTTGTTGATTATGTAAAAATCTGTTGTCGCTCGGGAAAAGGGGGGGCAGGTTCGGCACATTTGCATCGTGATAAACATACCGCTACAGGTGGTCCTGATGGTGGAGATGGTGGCCGTGGTGGACATATTATCTTGAAAGGTAATACCCAATTCTGGACTTTACTGCATTTGAAATACCGTAAGCACATTATTGCCGAAGACGGTGGTGCTGGTGGTAGTGGACACAAATTTGGTAAGCAAGGAAAAGACGAGGTTTTAGAAGTTCCACTAGGGACTATTGCTCGTAATGCCGAAACTGGAGAGGTGCTTTTTGAAATTACGGAAGATGGTGAAACTAAGATTTTGACAGCAGCTGGTCGCGGAGGTTTGGGTAATGCCCATTTTAAATCTGCTACTTTACAAACGCCACGTTTTGCGCAGCCAGGTGAAGCAGGAAAAGAAGAATGGGTAGTACTAGAGCTGAAGGTTTTGGCTGATGTAGGTTTAGTAGGTTTCCCTAATGCGGGAAAATCTACCTTGCTTTCGGTGTTGTCGGCTGCGAAGCCTGAGATTGCAGATTACGCCTTTACTACCTTGGTGCCTAATTTGGGAATTGTTTCTTACCGTGATTCGAAGTCCTTCATTA
>NZ_JAELTX010000165.1 GCF_016429065.1 Pedobacter sp. ASV17 | reverse complement strand
GGGTAGGATCAATTATAGACAATACGACCAATAGACGTGAGGTGAGTTCTTATTTCAATTTAGTTGCTAATAAAAAAATCTCGGATGATTTTGGAGTTAGATTCCTTCTTGGGAATGAGATCAACTACAGAAGAGTAGATCAGCTTCAGGTTACGGGAAATGGAATTCAGGCCGCCCATAACTATAATATCTCAAATACTTTAACTTATGTTCCAGCACAGGCGATCACCGAGCAAAGTTTGGTTGGTGTTTATGCTGATGTTAGTTTGGATTACAAGTCATACGCTTATTTATCTTTTACAGGCCGTAGAGACGTTTCTTCTACATTCGCTCCAGGAAAAAGAGATTATTTCTATCCCAAAGTAGATGCAAGTTTTATTGCTACTGAAGCCTTTCCTGAACTAAAACAAGGAAACATCCTTTCTTATTTAAAACTTCGAGCAAACTATGCAAAAGTGGGGCGTGAGGCTCCTGTTTATAGCACGGGAACGTATTTTGGTACCGCAGGCCCTTCAGACGGATTTGGACCAAACCTGATTTTCCCATTTAACGGTGTAAACGGACAAACTTTTAGTGATGCGGCAGGTAATATCAATATTAAACCGGAGTTTACTGCAACGAAAGAAATTGGTGCAGAGGCTAGGTTTTTAAAGGATAGGTTAACTTTGGATTTCGCATACTATCGTACGAAGAGTACTGATATCATTTTTTCTGTACCAGCGGCCCCTTCTTCGGGATACACTAGTACTTTGTTAAACGCAGGTACTTTGAAAACGAATGGTATTGAGTTAATGGTGAGTGGTATTCCTGTTAAAACTAGAGACTTTACTTGGGATTTATCTGTGAATTTCTCAAGGGGAAGAAGTGAAGTTGTAGAACTTGCACCAGGTGTGCCTTTTATTGGTAATGGAGGTTTTACGAATCCTCAGGGACGTGTGGTGACAGGATACCAATACGGAACTTTATTTGGGCAGGTGTTTAAAAAAATAAATGGAAAAGATGTAGTTGATGCCAACGGTAGATTAAGTAGTGGACAAATTAACACGGCAGAGCTTAAAGTTATCGGAGACCCGAACCCGAAATGGCTGGCAGGTGTTAATACTAGCTTCTCATACAAAACCTTAACCCTAAGCTTGTTTGCTGATATCCGTTACGGAGGAGATATCTATTCTAGAACCATTACGGATTTAAGAAGATATGGAACAGTAGCAGAAACTGGCAATAGAGAAAGATTATACATGCATAATGCTGTTTACGCCGATGGAACCCCTAATAATACCTTAATTACAGCTGAACAATTTTATAGTGACCTATATAGTGCCTCAGCGCAAGAGTATGCTGTTTTTGATGGTTCTTGGATCAGGTTAAGAGAGGCCTCATTGTCTTATCGTATTCCTGGAAGAATTTTACAAGGCTTGAAATTTGTAAAAGGAATAAGTGTGGGGTTAACAGGAAGGAACTTGTTACTATATGCACCTAATTTCCCTCATATTGATCCAGAGAACAATTTGTTGGGCGTGAGTAACGGACAAGGCATTGAATACAATGGACAGCCCCAAACTAGGTCTTATGGCGGATTTATAAAGGTATCGTTTTAGAAATAGGAGAATTAAATTATGAGAATCAATATAAAAAAGACAACTTTCCTATGGGTGATCACGGCTACAATAGGATTAAGTTCATGCAAAAAATTTGTAGATATTAACGATGATCCAACCCGATTGAAAGATCCGGATGCTAGTTTGATACTACCTGCAGCACAAGGAAGGATTGGTTTTACCATGGGCTCAGATATTCATCGTTTTACATCTCTTTGGGTGCAACAATTTGCAGCACAAGGAGGAGGATCTGCACAACCCACCCAATATGACAAGTATGCAGTTGGTGAAGGTGATATTAATAATACCTGGGCGGCAACATTTGCCGGCACCTTATCAGATTTACAGAAAGTAATTCAAAAAACAGAAACGACTAGTCCTAAGTACTCAGGAGTAGCAAAGCTGTTAAGGGCTTATGTCTATCAGACACATGTAGATGCGTTTGGGGATTTGCCTTATTCTGAAGCAAATGGTTTCGAAAGTAACTTGAAGCCTAAATTTGATAGTTCTTCAAGTATTTATGATGCTTTAATCGGTTTGATTGACGCTGGGGTTGCAGACATCAAAAAAGCATCGGCATTATCTCCCGCCACTGATGATTTGTTTTATGGCGGTGATATGGATAAATGGGAGCGATTTGGCAATGCACTGAAATTGAGAATATACATCCACTATTTCTCGGTAAACGGAACTGCAGCTGACGCAACAAAAGCAAAAAATGGCATTATAGCAGTTCTAGCAACCAATAAGTTGTTAAGGAACAATGCAGATAATTTCCAAATGAGGTTTTTAACTTCAGCAAATCAAACCAATCCTATCCACCAGTTTGAAGGTTCTAGGCCAAATCAGTTTTTTCCAAGTAAAACGCTGGTTGATTTAATGAACGCAAAAAGTGATTCTAGAAGAAATTCGTTCCTAACACTTTTCTCAGGGGCGTATGTAGGCGCAACCAATGGTATGGGAGATGTTGTTATCAGTACTAACTTCTCTAGAATGAGTACCTATCTAAGAGGTAAACTAAGTGCTGGTGTTTATGGAGGCGAGGCTCCGATAAGGATGCTTACATTTGCTGAGCAAAACCAGATTTTAGCGGAATATTATGCTAGGACTAATGGAGGAGCCGATTTGTTAACGGCAGATACCTATTATAAAGCTGGTATTACGGCATCCTTTGGCGCTGCTACAGAATTTTCAGATGCTACAGAGGCTGCTGCGGTTAACGCTGGGCTAGCCACTTATTTAGCTTCAACAAATGGAACCGTTGCTGTTGGTAATGCTATACAGAAAATCATTGAAGAGAAATTCGTTGCTAATTTTGGAGTTGCGATAGAGCCTTGGACGGACTGGAGAAGAACTGGTTTCCCTGTTTTAGCACCCGTTTCGCCCGCAACATCAATTCCTCGTATATTGCCGTATTCATTTAATGAAAGAAGTTATAATCCAAATACCCCTGCCAGACCTACGGTATTTACAAAAGTTGTGTTCTGGGATAAATAAAAAAAGATATGAAAAGAATCACAATAATATTGTTTGCATCAATTTTAAGCTTAGTTGCATGCAAAAAAGATCCAAAGGAGCCCAAAACACTTGACGTACCCGCTAACATTGTATTTGACGGGGACTTTAGCAAAACATTGGGGAGCTACTCTAGTTATGCAACAGCTACGCCCACTACTAAGGGGACTGGGACCGTGAGTATTGCCATTACCTATACTGGAGATGTGAAAACCCTGTCATTTACTACTCCAACAGGAAATGTCACCAACAATTTAGGAACAGTTACCGTGAGCGGGGGAAGCTATACTTTTAGTAAGCTTGTGAAAGACTTGAGAGGAGCTACTGATGCGCCGCTTCCAACTTCAGGAACTAGCGGGTCCGTTATCCTAACCGTTACTGCTACATTAGGAAATGGAACAGTTGTAAAACGGTTTTATACCATAACCATTAATGGTTAAAATGCAAAAAGGTTGAAGCATTATGCTTCAACCTTTTTCTTTTTTGCACATAAAAAATTTTACTTCTTATCTACGCTATACTTCCCTGGTCCAATAAAAATCAAGCTAAAAAATACTATGCCCAATTCGATGGCATGAGAAGCGCCCATAATGCCTTCTCCTTTGTTAAGATGGACAAGGGCGGCTATGATCATGGTAAAGGTTAATAACATGTTTACAGGGCGGTAAAAAAGGCCTAATAGTAAAAGAAAACCACCCATTCCTTCTGAAAGTGCTGCCATCAAGCCCCAAAATGCTGGAATAAAGTTAATGCCTATCACTTTCATACTGCTACCAATGCCAGCCCATGTATCTGGTCCCTCCATGATTTTAGGTAAACCATGGAACATCATCATGGTGCCTAAGCCAATTCTTAATATTAATAATCCTGTGTTACGGTATTTTCCTAGATTGTCGAAAATGGCCATGTTATAAATACTTTAGTTCAATGTTGTTATTTTCTACCGATAAAGATACAGATTTGCCCAATACCATCGCCCTGTTGTCGGCAATATGGCCTGATGGGAAGCAGAAGCAAACCGGATAATCGTACTCTTTTACCAGCTCCCAAATCACTTGTTCTGGCGTTTGGCCAAAGTAAATGCTCTCCTCGCCAATTTCATTGAAAGCACCTACCACAAGGCCCTTTAATTTGGCCAGCTTTCCTTTTCTTTTCAGTGTTCGCATCATTCGGTCTATGGAGTATTCGTGTTCGCCAACATCCTCAATAAACAATATCTTGTCCTCATAATCCATTTCTGAGACCGAACCTTCAACCGCTAGAAGTAAGGTGAGGTTTCCGCCTACTAATTCGCCCTCAATCTGGCCGTCTCTGCCCTTTACATCGCTTTGGTAAGCATAGGTGTCGTTCTCTCCAAACAAAGCCTTTCTAAGGCTCTCTAAAGCCTCTGGTGTGCTGTCTTCAAAAGTATAAGGCATTTGCCCGTGTATGCTTTGTGTATTCAGCTTGGCTAAAGCATGAGAAAGTAAAATGGTGATGTCGCTAAAGCCCACTAACCATTTTGGACTTTCGTTAAAAGCGGTAAAATCCAGTGCATCAATAATACGGATGGTACCATAACCACCACGGCCAGCAATAATGGCTTTGATGGAGGGGTCGTCTAAAAATTGCTGGATGTCCTGCGCTCGCAGTTCGTCGGTTCCCGAAAACTGATGGTGCGAAGTGGCAACAGTTTTACCAAGCACTACTTCCAGTCCCCAGCTTTGCAAAATCTCAATACCCTTGTCAATAGGCTTTGGAAGCTTCTTGGCTGGGCAAACGATTGCTATTTTATCTCCTTTTTTTAAATACGGTGGCTGCTTAATCATTTTGAAAACAATATCTTTGCCAAGATAAATAAATAAATAGTTTTGGATAACAGTAAATTTAAAAGATATACCGTAACGGCAGCCTTGCCTTACACCAATGGTCCGGTGCATATTGGTCACTTAGCGGGAGTTTATTTGCCTGCCGATACTTATGTGCGTTACCTGAGGTCTAATAAAAGAGACGTTAAATTCATTTGTGGATCTGATGAAAATGGCGTTCCTATTACCCTAAAGGCAAAAAAGGAAGCCATTACCCCACAACAGGTCGTAGATAAATACCACAAAATCATTGGCGATTCTTTTAAAGATTTTGGTATTTCATTTGATATTTATCACCGTACCTCATCCTTAACCCACCACCAAACGGCCGAAGATTTCTTTGAGAAACTGTACAATGATGGCGTGTTTACGGAGGAGGTAACCGAGCAATATTACGACGAAAAAGCGCAGACTTTTTTGGCGGATAGATACATTACGGGAACCTGCCCAAAATGTGGTAACGAAAATGCTTATGGCGACCAATGTGAGAGTTGCGGAAGCACCCTAAATGCTACCGACCTCATCAATCCAAAATCAACTTTGTCTGGCGAACCTCCAGTAATGAGAGAAACCAAGAATTGGTTTTTGCCATTAGATAAATACGAGGAAAGATTAAGAACTTATATCGAAAGCCATAAAGAATGGCGTCCAAACGTTTATGGACAGTGCCAAAGCTGGTTAAATGCTGGTTTGCAGCCAAGAGCCATGACCAGAGATTTGGATTGGGGCGTTAAGGTACCTGTAAAAGGTGCCGATGGTAAAGTGCTATATGTATGGTTTGATGCGCCTATCGGTTACATCTCTGCCACTAAAGAATTGGCTAACTATGCCAAATTAGGTATTTGGAACCCAAAGGCAGAAGAATACTACATTAGCCAAAATGGGGTAGAAAATTTCGAATACGAAGCATATTGGAAAGACAAGGATGCCAAATTGGTGCATTTCATTGGTAAGGATAACATCGTTTTCCACTGTATCATTTTCCCTGCCATGTTAATGGCGCACGGCGATTTTATTTTAGCAGACAACGTGCCTGCCAACGAGTTCTTGAACTTGGAAGGGCAAAAAATATCAACTTCTAAAAATTGGGCTGTTTGGTTAAACGAATATTTGGAAGAGTTTAAGGATAAGCAAGACATCTTACGTTATGTATTAACCGCTACCGCTCCTGAAACTAAAGACAACGATTTTACCTGGAAAGATTTTCAAGCTAGAAATAACAACGAGTTGGTGGCTATTTTGGGGAACTTTGTTAACCGCGTGACCGTACTTACCCATAAATATTTTGGAGGTAAGGTGCCAACCTGTATGGAGCTTACCGATATTGATCATGCGGTGATTGCGGAATTGAAAGCGTATCCTGCAAAAATCAGTGCTTCTATTGAAAACTATCGTTTTAGAGAGGCTTTGTCTGAAGTAATGAACGTGGCCCGCTTGGGTAATAAATACTTGGCGGATACCGAACCTTGGAAGTTGATTAAAACTGATGAAGATCGCGTACGTACCATCTTGAACATCGCTTTGCAAATTGCGGCCAACTTGGAAATCCTGATTGAGCCATTTTTACCATTTACAGCAGATAAATTGCAAAAGATGTTGAACTATGGTGGCCATATGTGGGAAGATGCGGGTTCTGTGAGCCTGTTGAAGAGAGGACATGAACTTAATGAACCGATTTTATTGTTCAGCAAAATTGAAGATGCCGAAGTACAAGCGCAAATTGATAAACTGAATAACAGCAAAGCACAAAACGAAGCGGCAAATGCTACGCTTGCTCCAGCAAAGGACAACGTTACTTTTGAGCAGTTTGGTGCTATGGATATTCGTGTAGCTACCATTATAGCGGCTGAAAAGGTAGAGAAAACCAAGAAGCTGTTGAAGCTAACTTTAGATACTGGTTTAGATCAACGTACGGTAGTTTCAGGCATTGCAGAACATTACAATCCAACCGAAATTATTGGACAGCAGGTGAGCTTGCTGGCAAATTTAGCTCCAAGAGAAATTAAGGGAATTGTATC
>NZ_JAELTX010000164.1 GCF_016429065.1 Pedobacter sp. ASV17 | reverse complement strand
GCTTCGGGACCAGAAATTGGCTCCGTATTCTCTACACAATCTTGGGGAGCTATTATTGCACCGTTTATTATCGGGTTAATTGCCGATAGATACTTTAATGCAGAAAAAATATTAGGCATTCTACATATCGCTGGTGCCATTTTAATGTACCAAATGTATAAGGCAACCGACATTAGCGTATTTTATCCCTATGTTTTTGTTTACATGGTGCTTTACATGCCAACTTTAGCATTGGTTAATTCAGTATCCTTCAACCAAATGGGAGATCCTGAAAAAGAATTCTCCAACATTAGAATTTGGGGTACTATTGGCTGGATTTTGGCAGGTGTGTTGATCAGTTATTTCTTCCATTGGGATTCTCAAGAGGCCACTGCTAACGGTGCGCTTAAAAACACCTTCCTAATGTCGGCTGTAGCCTCCTTATCGTTGGGTATCTTCAGCTTCTTGCTACCTAAAACCCCTCCTAAAAACAAATCAACAGAAAAGATAAAGGTATCTGAAATACTAGGCCTAGACGCTTTAAAATTATTGAAAGATAAGAACTTCCTTATTTTCTTCATCTCGTCTATTTTAATCTGTATCCCTTTGGCTTTTTACTATCAGAATGCTAATTTATTCCTTTCAAAAATAGGAATGGATAATCCGACAGGAAAAATGACGATTGGCCAAGCGTCAGAAGTATTATTCCTATTGGCTATTCCAGTCTTCTTTAAGAAATTCGGCTTCAAAAAAACCATTTTGGTGGGCATGCTGGCTTGGACAATACGTTACTTGTTATTCGCTTTCGGCAACGCTGGAGAGTTGAGTTTCATGCTACTTTTAGGCATTGCCTTACATGGTATTTGCTACGACTTTTTCTTTGTATCGGGACAGATTTACACCAACTCTAAAGCTGGCGATAAATTCAAAAGCTCTGCGCAAGGTTTAATCACGCTTGCCACTTACGGTGTGGGAATGTTAATTGGCTTTATTGTAGCTGGACAAATTACCGAAATGTACAAAGTAAATGGCATTGAAGATTGGAAAATGATTTGGAGTATTCCTGCAGGCATCGCCTTTGTAGTATTCTTATTATTCAGTTTATTATTTAACGACAAGACAAAAACAGAATCTAACTAACATGACCACTAGAAGAAACTTTATAAAAGAAACTGGATTGCTTGCTGCAAGTTTTGCTTTAGCACCAGCATTAAGCCATGCCATTGTTCCTGCTCAACATCCCGTGGGCATACAGTTATACAGCTTACGAGAAATTATTGGCAAAGATGTAAAGGGAGTAATTGAAAAAGTAGCCAAAGCAGGTTTTAAGGAAGTTGAAACCTATGGCTATGCACCCAAAGGAAGTTTTTGGGGCTTGAGTCCAAAAGAATTTAAAGCCTTGCTAGATGCCAATGGACTAAAATCTCCCAGTGGGCATTTTAGCGTTGAAAACTATATTTCAACAAGCAATTTAGATGACATCAAATCTTATATTGAAGCTTCAAATATTTTAGGGGCTAAATATGTGGTAGCACCTTGGCTTGGAGAAAATTTAAGGAAAAGTGCCGACGACTACAAAAGAACTGCTGAACGCTTAAACGTAGCTGGTGAACTTTGCATCAAATCGGGCCTTAATATGGGTTATCATAACCACGGTTTTGAATTTGATAAGTTTGGTGATCAAACTGGCTTAGATATTTTATTGACAGGTACCGACCCTAATTTGGTTGACTTTGAATTGGATTTGTACTGGGCGGTTTTCGCTGGCCACGATCCAGTAGAGCTATTTAAGAAATATCCTCGCAGGTTTAAAATGTGGCACGTAAAGGATATGGATAAGGAGAAGAAAAACTGGAATACAGAGATTGGAAAAGGCAGTATCGACTTTAAACCAATATTTGCCAAAGCTTCCCTTTCTGGTGTTAAACATATTTATTTGGAGCAGGAAACCAATTACAAACCTGACCATATTGGTTCGATTACCACAAGTATCAATTTTATTAAAGGTACTTTGCTTAAGTAAAATCTTAACTACTTGTCATTCTGGGCTCCTTTATTTGTCATTCCGAGCTCAGCGAGGAATCTATTTAATCACAAACCTCGTAGGTTTTCAAAACCTGCGAGGTTTTTCTTTGCTATAGCTCCCCTATTTATCGGAGCAGGCAATTCCTCAGAATGACATCATCATCAAAAACTATAGGCTAGATTTTACTTCGTTGATTTTCAATTTACTTCGTAGGCTCGAAATGACGCACTGTTAAAGCGCCTACTACAAACCTCGTAGGTTTTGAGGTTTTTCTCTTGCTGTAGCCACTCTTTATTGTCATTCCGAGCCTGCGAGGAATCTATCTAATCACAAACCTCGTAGGTTTTCAAAACCTGCGAGGTTTTTCTTTGCTATAGCTCCCCTATTTATCGGGACAAGTATTTCCCCAGAATGACATCATCATCAAAAGCTATACGCTAGATTTTACTTCGTTGATTTCCAATTTACTTCGTAGGCTCGAAATGACGTGCTGTTAAAGTGTCTACTACAAACCTCATAGGTTTTGAGCTTTTTCTCTTGCTGTAGCCACTCTTTATTGTCATTCCGAGCCTGCGAGGAATCTATCTAATCACAAACCTCGTAGGTTTTAAAAACCTACGAGGTTTCTTATGACAGTGAGGCTTCTTACGATCAGACCTTAAGTCAACCCTATCCAAGTCACCACATACCCTACCCATTCTTTCAACAACAATTCCCAGCTAAGGATGGCACTGCCCTGTGGCAATAAATAATCTTCAAAAGAGTAATTATCCTTTAGTGAATTGGTTGGATAAAAATCGATATTCTTAAAGCCTTGTTTTTCGGCCAGTAACTTCGTTCGTGGAATATGCCAAGCACTGGTAATCACCAATATCTTCGGGTCAGATTTGTGAAGACCTTTCAATAGCTCAGCGGCATATTTAAAGTTCTCCTTCGTATTTCTGCTTTCTTTCTCTATAATCACTGCACTATCGGGAATCTTTAGTGCCTTTAAATATTCGGCGGTATACAAAGCCTCTGGCGGGCCGTCCTCTAAAAGACTACCACTACCTCCACTCATCAAAATACGATCTATCTTTCCCTCTTGGTATAGCCTCACCGTCTGCGTTAAGCGGTCACCAGAAAATTGCGCTTTTAACGCTTTCGTTTCTTTGTTATAGCTAGAAAAACCTCCCAACAACAATCCAACATCATAATGCGTTAAAACGGGTTGTTTCGCTTCATACCAATAAGCCACTTGTCCTAGGATAAACTTGTTAGAAAAGAAGTACAACAGCACAATAGCGAAGATCAAACTTTTCCTTTTACGCCGTTTGTTTTTGGAGAACAAAGCATACAAAGCAACGACCATTATCCAAACCAATGGCCTAATGAGGAACAATAAAAATTTAGACAGGAAGAAAGCCATTTTTTAGTTCAATTTAGAAGCGAGCACACAAGTTTGTTTAAAGCTATCGGTACTGCCTTTAATGGTAAAGATATCTACCTTGATCACGTACAAACCTACTTTACATAACTGACCACCATCATTTAAACCATCCCAAGTAACGGTGCCTTGTGTAGAAAAAGTAATATTCCTCGCCAAGCGACGAACCAAAACACCTTTATCTGTGTAAATATTAATTGTCGCTAGATTCCCATTTTCTTTAAAACGATAATCGATTTGTAACAAGTCTTCAAAGCCATCATTATCTGGAGAGAAAGTTTTGTTGGCAACCACTACAGTATTTTTTACACTGGTATCTTCACCTTGTGAGTTTTTATCGGTAGGTGTTGCAAAGCCCACTGAAGCCGCGGCCGATTGCAAATTCCCAGGCTCATTACCACTTTTGGTAAAGGAAACCCGCTCTAAAGAAACACCTTTTACATCTTTAAGCAAAGCATGATGCATTTTTTCAGTATAGTCAAACTGATCTATGGCATCATCTCCTTTCCAAATGGCCACTGTTCCTTTGTCATTGTTATAAGGAGGCATCACCACCATTTGCACCATTTGATTAGGGTATTTAACTTGGTATTGTTGTTGCACCACTGAAGGATTAGCCGTAAGCACCCAATAAGTTTTAGGCTGAATATAAAGTGGCACTGTACTAATTGCTCGCTTTGTACTTCCTGTACCTGATGCTGTTGGATTTGAAAGCGTTAAATCCTTCAAGTCAAGCAAATGATCCGTATTGTTATAAATTTCTACAAAATCAAATCCACCAGTTTTAGGGTTGAATAAAATTTCTGTAATCAAGATATCGTTGGGCATAATTTCCTTAGCAAGGAATATTTTTGCTGTGTTATTGGCAGGATTAATCACCACTCCTCCGCAGCTCAATAGATTGCTAACGGTCAATAAACTTTCAACTCCTCTTACAATGGGTGTCGCGAAAGTTAAAACAACACTTTTATTAGCTGCAGATGCAGGCACTGCAGACTGTGCCGCGCCAATGCCATTATTGATCGCATAGTTACTGGCCAAACTTAATGCTCCTACTTGGATGGCTTTATCAAAATCAACCCTAACTGTGGTGGTACTGGTAATTTCTATCCCTATCAATTTAGGCGCTACGGCATCTAATTCAGCATAAACGGAGTTTTGAACACCAGGAGTACCACCAATGGTGGCCGTACTGGCAATCCAATTTGGAGCCCCAGGACATCCACTTTTGTAATTGATCAACTCCAAGGCGTAACCCGTTTTTTTACTGTTGTCCTGATACCAAGTATCCACATAAGAAACCGCATAAATAATGGTGCTGCCATCAGGCAACATTAGGCTTAAATCGTCCCTATCATTATTCAAAGATGGCCATGGCGAAACACCCAATGTCTTCCCATAAACTTTAAAAGCGTCTACATCTGCCACGGCACTTAAAATACGATAGGACTTAGGTGCCAAAGTATCTGCACCCAACGTACTTACAGAGACATTAGCGTCTTTGTATTTCCATCCTGTGATGATGATGTATTTATCGGTGGTATTGTAAAGCTCAATATATTCTTTGTTCAACGCTGCTGTAGAAATTGGTGCAGCCATAATTTCGTTGATGATTACATCGCCTTTTTGAGCAGTATAAGGTTCCACGTACATAAATGATTTGGTCATTGGTGCTGCCATGATGTTTCCCTTGGCATCTGCAACATTGCTTACGGTTAAGGTATAGTTTCCAGACACAAAATTATTCGCATAAGTAAGGTTTACCACGTTATTTGTACTGCCCATCACGGCTGTAAACGGGTTACCAGCACCATTGGAAAGCGAGTAATTGGCAATGGTTTGTGCCGAAGCTGTACTTAATGGCTCATCAAAAGTGACCTCTAAGGTTTTCGTATCCAAAGATCTTAGTGCTGTAACTTTAGGAGGAGTAACATCTGGAATTAGTTCGGTAATGTTAAAATCGTCAAAAATAAATTGGTTAAACCTCGAACCTGTAGTATACCTACAATTTACCCCAAAATGAGTTGTGGCAGTATAATTATTGTCAGTTACGGTTCCTTCTAAGGTATAATTTGTACCACCATTCACATCAGAATAAAGTTCCCACTTGCCATTATCATCACGGGTAATTCTAATCCTAGCAGTCACCAAGTTTGTATTCCCTCTAGGTTTTGCGGCACCTGTGATAATTTGCGAAGTACTTATACCATTTTGCCTGTACAAATGAAAACCATCTGTAGCACCAGTTTCCCCCACCTGAAAAAAGTAACCTTGCAATGCACCACTTAAATCAGCCTGATTGGAAACCAAATAAACCCTTGGAAAATTTGCAGTTGTTGGATCAAAGTTTAATTGAAAGAAAAACTCCCAAACGGCGTTTTTAGCCAAACCATTTGGGGTAGAAAGATAAAAATTTTGCGATCCTGAGTTCGGACCGTTAGATTGTAACTGTCCATTTGCGTTAATGATAAAGTAATTAGTGTTCCCTCCCCAAGCAGGGTTATTGGTAAAATCTCCATCAGCAAAATTGTCATTCAGCTGAGCAAAAGTAAGTTTAGTGCATAATAACAGTAAAAAGAGTAAAGTTTTTCTCATATTTGGGAATTGAACATTTTTAATTTTAAATATAATACAAATAATCAAGAAAAAAATGAAAGTTGCAGTTGTAGGTGCCACCGGATTGGTAGGTACCGTTATGTTAAAAGTATTGGAAGAAAGAAATTTCCCGTTGACCGAATTAATCCCAGTAGCATCTGAGAAGAGCGTTGGTAAGTTAATTAAGTTTAAGGGTAAGGAATATCCAATTGTTAGCATGGACACTGCCATTAGCTTACGTCCAGATATCGCTTTGTTTTCGGCTGGCGGAAGCACTTCATTAGTTGATGCGCCTCGTTTCGCAGAAGTTGGAACTACCGTAATTGATAATTCTTCGGCATGGAGAATGGACCCAACCAAAAAGTTAGTGGTACCTGAAGTAAATGCTAAAGTTTTAACCAAAGAAGATAAAATTATTGCCAACCCTAACTGTTCTACCATTCAAATGGTGGTAGCGTTACAGCCTCTGCACGAAAAATACAACATCAAACGTGTGGTCGTTTCTACTTACCAATCGGTAACTGGTACTGGTGTTAAAGCAGTAGATCAATTGATGAACGAGCGTAAAGGTATTGACGGGCCAAAAGCTTATCCGTACGAAATTGACTTGAACGTATTGCCACATATCGATGTTTTCACGGATAATGGTTACACCAAAGAAGAAATGAAAATGGTGAAAGAAACCAACAAAATCATGGGTGATGACAACATCAAAGTGACGGCTACTACGGTTCGTATTCCAGTAATGGGCGGTCACTCTGAATCGGTAAACGTTGAGTTTGAAAACGATTTTGATTTAGCTGATGTACGTCGTATCCTAGAAGAAGCTCCAGGTATCATTGTGGTTGATGATGTAGCTAACTTGAAATACCCAATGCCAAAAGATGCCCACGAAAAAGATGAGGTATTTGTAGGTCGTTTGCGTAGAGACGAATCGCATCCAAAAGCGCTAAACATGTGGATTGTTGCA
>NZ_JAELTX010000163.1 GCF_016429065.1 Pedobacter sp. ASV17 | reverse complement strand
GTATCTATATTTAGCTCTTAATTAATTATTAACTAACCTAAATTTTTAAAAAGTTTATGAAAAAACTTCTACAAAGTTTGTTCATTTTGCTTTTTGTTGCCTCATCGGCAATGGCGCAAAATAGAACAATCACTGGTACGGTTACTTCTAAGGAAGATGGATTGCCGTTACCAGGAGTGAGTGTAAAAGTAAAGGGCACAAACATTGGGGCTTCAACAGGAGCTAACGGTAGATTCTCCCTATCAGTACCAGCAAGTGCCACAGCTTTAGAATTTTCTTCTCTGGGCTTTACTGCTCAAACCGTCAACATCGGTTCAGGTACCGTGGTGAATGCGTCATTAGTGGCGGATTCTAAAGCATTAACTGAAGTTATTGTAACTGGTTACAGCGTACAGCAAAAAAGAGAAGTAACTGGATCAATCTCGCAAATTAAAGGTGAGGCTTTCCAGGATCAACCCATCCAATCATTTGATAAAGCACTACAAGGTAGAGCAGCTGGTGTTCAGGTGAACTCAACCAGCGGTCAACCAGGTGGTGGTATCTCTGTAAACATCAGGGGTGTTGCCACAATTAATGGTTCTACCCAACCATTGTACATTGTGGATGGTGTTCAAATGAGCTCAGGAGGTTTGTCAGGCCAAACTTCGGTAAACGGATTAGCTTCTATCAATCCAAATGATATCGAGTCTATCGAGATCTTGAAAGATGGTGCTTCTGCCGCGATTTATGGTTCATTGGCAGGTAATGGTGTTGTGTTAATTACCACTAAAAAAGGTAAAACAGGCAAGTCGGTAATTAGGGCTTCAGCTCAAATCGGATCAGCTAAACAATACAATCCTTATGAGTTGATTGATGCTTCTACTTGGTATGATTTACGTAAAGAGGCTTATGCTAACCAATATGTGAGAGCGGGTTTATCTGCAGCACAAGGTTATGCCGCGGCTGCAGCAGCAACTTTCCCTTCAGGTGTTCCAGCTACTATTGATAACTATAACTGGATTGATGCTGTTTCTCAAACAGGTAAAAACAGTCAATATGATCTTTCTGTTTCTGGGGGTGATGCAAAAACAAAATTCTTTGTTTCAGCTTCATTTAACAACAACGACGGTACTATCTTAACTTCGAACTACAAAAGAGGTACGGTAAGAGCAAACGTAGATCACAACATTTCTGATAAATTCTTGTTGTCAGCGTCTATTAGTTTAGCAGGTTCTAAATCAAAAGGCCCTTCAACTAGCTCTGGTTTCTTTACCAACACGCCTTTTACAGGGGTATTATTAACGGCTCCAGTAAATAAAGTATTCAACCCAGACGGCACTTACAATACGATCTTTGTTGGTACCAACAACCAAAACTCTGTTCAAAACTTACAGCAAGAGATTAGAACAGCAGGAACTTTCCAAACGGTAAGTAACTTGTCTTTGACCTATAAAATCTTGCCTAACTTAAGTGTAAAAGCATTTGGAGGTATTGATTTTTCTGATATTGATGACCAAAACTACAGACCAGCAACGTTATCTACGGCTGCGGCTGCGGTAGGTTCTGGAGCTGAAAATTTTAGAAGAAACATTAACTATACTACTACTGGTACAGTTAACTACTCTAAAAGCTTTGGCGACCACAACTTCTCTGCATTGGGAGGTTTCGAGTTTAGAGAGGTAACAGGAACAGTGTTATCAGCAACAGCACAAGGATATGCAAGTCCATTGTTGACGTTATTAAGCGCTGCATCTACACCTACTGGTGCTACATCTAGTTTCACTGGGTTTAGAACTTCTGGTTTATTAGGAAACGTTAAGTATGATTACAAAGGGAAATACCTATTCTCAGCTAACGTAAGATATGATGGTTCATCAAGATTCGGTGCTGATGTAAGATACGGTTTGTTCTATGGTGTATCAGGTGGATGGAGAATTATCGATGAGGACTTCATGAAAAACGTTCCTGTGTTTAGTGATGCTAAATTGAGAGCAAGTTTTGGTGAAACGGGTGTGCAGCCAACTAACGACTTCGGGTCATTAGCTTTATTTGGTATCGGTGGACAATATGGAACTCCTGGTCTTTCAGGTGGTTTACGTCCAAGCCAATTACCTAATCCAGATCTTACTTGGGAAGTTTCGAGACAACTTAACTTCGGTTTTGATGTTGGTTTCTTAAAAAATAGAGTAACCTTATCATTCGATATCTATCGTAAAACTAATTCTGAGTTAATCTTACCTAGAACATTACCTGGTGACTCTGGCTTTGGATCAATTAGTGAAAATGCTGGTAAGGCAAAAACAGAAGGTATCGATATTGATTTGAATACTGTGAATATTAATACAAATGATTTTAAGTGGACGACCAACTTTAACATTGGTTTCAACAGAAATAAATTACTTCTATTAAATAACGGTTTAACGAATATTAGCGACTTTACCTATACTGTAGGTATGCCATTATATCAAATCTATGCGATTAAATGGGCAGGTGTTAACCCAGCGGATGGTAGAGGAATGTACTATGATAAAAGTGGTAACATTACCTATAACCCAACCAATGCTGACAGATATTTCCTTGGAGATCAAAATCCTGACTTTTTTGGTGGTTTAACCAACACAGTAAGCTATAAAGGATTTACTTTAGATTTCTTGTTGCAATATCAGTATGGTAATTCTTCGTACTTACAAAGTTCACAATATTTGGAAATGTCAGGTGGTATCGCCAACAACCAGGTAACTTCTCAATTGCAAAGATGGACTACTCCAGGTCAAATTACTTCAGTGCCTAGAGCTTACCAAACCTTAATTGAACCAGGTGGTCTTTCATTACAAACTTTTTCAAGCAGATTTGTAGAGAAAGCATCTTATATTCGTTTAAAAACAGCGACTTTGAGCTACAGACTTCCTGAAAACGTTACAAGAAAAATTGGAATTCCTAATATCTCAGTAATGCTTCAAGGATTGAACTTGTTGACGTTTACGAATTATAGAGGGGATGATCCAGAAAACAATGGTAACAACTTGAATTTTTACCCTAATCCAAGAACTATTTCTGGTGGTATAAACGTTCAATTTTAAAGTATAGAAATGAAAAAGAATTTATTTATATATGTAGTTGCAGGACTTATGATTTCTGCGGCTTCTTGTAAGAAGTTGGTGCAGGTTGACCCAAAAAACTCAATCACTCCTGAGGTTGCCTTAGCAGATATCGACGGCTATTCGGCTTTGCTGGTATCTGTTTACGACAGAATGCAGGCATACGGCTATTATGGAAGAGATATGGCCTTGATGGGAGATGCCCTAGCAGATAATATTTATACTGTAGCAGCACAATCGGGTAACAGATATTCTGGCCAAAACCTTAATACTCGTAATTCTCATTACGGTATTTGGGGAGCAGCTTATGGCGCAATCAATGATTTGAATAATATTTTAGCAGGTATCGATGGTTTAACCAACGTACCAACCGCTAAAAAATCATTACAAATCCAAATTAAGGCTGAAGCTTTAGCATTAAGAGGATTAGCTTATTTTGATTTGGCCAGAGTTTATGGTTATGAGCCAAATAGAATTCCAACTTCTGGAACTAATGCAAACTTTAACAAAAGTGCTGTATTGCGTTTAACGCCAACTAAATTGGTTGGTCAAGCAGACTTGAGAACAAGATCTACTGTGGTTGAGGTTTATACGCAGATTGAGAAAGATTTCTTGGCGGCTATCGCAGCATTCCAAAGCTTGAATTTAACTTCGGCACCTACTAACCCTTTTAGAATAACTGAAAGTGCTACACATGCTTTTTTAGGTAGAACTTATTTATACTGGGGTGGAAAAGATGCTGCAGCGGTAACAGAGTTTGATAAAGCTATTGCGCCTGCTATTTCTTTTGCGAAACTTTCTAATGCAGCTAACATTGCAGGTGATTGGAGAAAGAGCCCACACCCAGAGTCTTTATTTGAATTGAACTATGTTCAGTCTGTAGAGGTTACTGGTGTGACTGGAAGTAACGATGGTTTGTTTACTTATACACAACCAACGGGACGTAATGCAAATAGTGTTGCTACCTTTGGTGGTCAAACAGTTCCTAACGAACTTATTGCTTTATTGGAGACTACAGACGCAAGAAGAAGTCTTATTTTTAACTCAGCAACAGCAACCACTTCAACTACTTATAACTGGAGTAATAAGTATTCAGCAGTAGGCGGCCCTTATACTGATAACGTAAGAGTAATTAGATATGCTGACGTATTGTTGATGAAAGCTGAAGCTTTAGCTAATCAAACACTTTACGGTGATGCAGCAGCACTTGTTGTGCAATTGCGTACTAACCGTGGTGCTACTATTGTAGGTGTACCTACAACAGCTGCTATCGTAGACTATATCCAAGACGAAAGAAGAAGAGAGTTATTCTTTGAAGGTCAAAGATGGTTTGATTTGAAGAGATTGGGTAAAAGTATCACTAAACCAGCTCAAAGCGGTGCAGCAGGACTTCTTTACACAGACTATAGATTGTTAGCGCCAATTCCAACTGGCGAGGTTTCTTTAAACCCTGCTTTACCACAAAATCCTAATTATTAATATTTGAATTTATGTTAAAGAAATATATAGCTATCCCTGCAGTTTTATTTGTTCTAGGAACAATAATGGTAGGGTGTTTCCCAAAGAAAGCAGAAGAGGCGTTGCTTTACGGCGGTCCGACTGTTGTAGAAATTAAAAATTTCACTCTTGGTCAACAGACTTCTGTATTAACGGCGAAAGGTGTATTTACCGGAGCTGGAACGCAGACAGATTCTACTCGTACGGTAATGCTTAATGTAAGGGGAACTGATAGTGTTTTGGTTCAATTAGTAGGTCCACAAAGTGCATCTCCAATTGATATCAATTTCAGAGTTAGAACCACTAGCACTGCTGTTGAAGGTACTCACTATACTTTTAATCCAGCAGGTGCAAGAAAGGTAACTTTTGCGCCAAATACCTCTTTAGCTTATATCAAGCTAAACATGATCCCTAATAGTTTAACAACCGTTGGTGATCAAAGAACAGTAGCAATTGACTTATTAAGTGACGGAGCGGTAAAACCAAACCCTAACTTTAACAAGTTTATCGTTACTTTAAGAAGATAATTTTAAACATTTTATTTTCATAGGAAAAGGTTCGTCGACATTGTTGGCGAACCTTTTTTAGTTTTATGTGTTTGATAGTTAGAGCGTAAAGTTTTGAAATAAAAAAATGATGCTTATATTTATGTAGCTGTTATTTCTTTAATCTAAATTATTGGTTTATGAAAAAGATAATCTTCTCTTTGGTTTTAAGTGTAGGCATTTGTACAGTGGTAAAAGCTCAAGAAAATTTTTATGGTACAAGAAATGTGCTTATTGGTAGTGTTACCGAACCTGCCAGCGCTTCTAATAATCAGCGGGTAGAAGGTTCTGCCTACTTGTATGATGATTGGAGAGGTGGGATTGTAAATACAGCAGCAGACAAATCTTATAGGAATATCAATATCAGATATAATGTTCTAGAAGATGAAGTTTATTTTGAGGGAGAGGAAGGAACACCAGGTGTTTTTACACAGCCTGTAAAAGAGTTTGTCATCCCGAATAAAGAGGGGAGAACCCACTTGTTCCGAAATGGATTTAACGTCGTAGGTAAATATGATCGAAATACTTTCTTTGAAGTCTTGGCCGAAGGTAAATTAACGCTATTGAAAAAGATTACTAAGCGAATGACCGACTCAAGAGAATATGGATCTGCTATCACCAATTACCAGCTGGTTGATGTGGTTGAGTATTTTATTTATCAAGACGATATGATGGTTAAGGTAAAAAAAGGGAGCAAAGCCTTCTTTGAAACCTTGCTCCCTAATCAAACAGCAGTAAGCCATTTTATTTCTGAACAAAAAATAAGTCTTAAAAACGAGGCGGAGATTATAGATGTTGTCAACTACATGAACACGCTTTAATTAAATTCTTGTCTACACTATACTTGGCAACGCCTGATAAAAATTAGGCTAAAAACACGCTGTTTAATTTAATTCTACGAGAAGCGTATATAGTGCGTCTTCTCCTTTGTTGACCAACAAGTTCAATTGGGTCTTTAAAAGGTGTATTCACTAATTTTTTTGATTTGCAGCAAAAGATGGTCTTAAAGCCAGATTTTGATAGGTTTAGCGGTGTTTGACTGGCGTATCGATAAGATTAACAGTTTGTTATGGCTTTTTAAGCTCCTGGTGGCACTATTTTGTGATCTTTTAAAAGTTTTTTACATAAATAGCTCTTAAAATCTTTGTTGTGAGGTGCAATTTGTTTATATTGAGTTAATTAACTATTAACTAAACCTAAATTCTTAAAAGTTTATGAAAAAACTTGTACAAAGTTTGTTCATTTTGCTGTTTATGGCTGTCTCGGCTATTGCACAAAATCGGACAATCACGGGAACGGTTACGTCTAAAGAAGACGGACTTCCAATTCCTGGTGTAAGTGTGAAAGTAAGGGGTACAAATGTCGGAGCTTCAACTGGAGCAAATGGTAAGTTCACCCTGTCTGTTCCGCCTAGCGCCACAGCTATTGAGATCAGTTCAATTGGTTTTGTATCCCAGGTGGTCAATCTGGGTTCTGGCAGTGTATTGAATATCTCTTTAGAAACAGATTCCAAGTCCCTATCAGAAGTAATTGTTACTGCTTTGGGCCAAAAGAGAGAAACCAAGTCGTTGGGATATGCTACCACGACCATTAAAAGTGAAGAGCTTACCGCGGGTAGATCAACCAACGTAGTAAACTCTCTAGCAGGTAAAGTTGCGGGGGTTAAAATCCTTTCATCTGGCGGTGCTACCGGTTCTTCTTCAAACATTAATATTCGCCAAGCCACTACCTTTACGGGGTCTAACCAGCCACTTTGGGTAGTAGACGGCATTCCCATCGATAATAGTGGTGGTGGACAGGCGGTGAATACTGGAAGTACCAATTCTAACAGAGGTATAGATTTGAACCAAGATGACATTGAATCTGTAACCATATTAAAAGGACCAGCGGCAGCGGTGTTATATGGTTCTAGGGC
>NZ_JAELTX010000162.1 GCF_016429065.1 Pedobacter sp. ASV17 | reverse complement strand
CAACAGGTAATGTAACCAGAGGTGCAAAATTAGACGGTGTAAATGGTGTAAGCCAGTTAGTGAAATACAAATAAGCACTCATTCATGTTATTAAAACCACTTAAAAAACTAAATGCCTGGTTACACCTTTGGTTAGGTTTAGTTTCGGGAATTATTGTCATTATCCTCGGGATTACCGGTTGCATCTTGGTTTTTGAGCAGGAAATAAAAAGTTTAAGTTCCCCTTGGCTACACGCCGAAAAGCCTGCCAAGGGGGCTTATTTACCTCCATCTGTACTTTTTAAAGAAGTGCAGAAAGCATTGCCCGAAAAGGAAATCCGTTCCGTGTGGTACCACGGCGATCAGCGTACCGCACATTTTAGTCTCAATTCCGATTCGATGGTATATGTAAATCCTTACACTGCCGAAATAGTGGCCATGGTAGATCATGAGGATTTCTTTCACTTTATTGACGAAGGGCACAGGCATTTGTGGTTGCCTGATAAAATTGGAAGAGCCATTACGGGATGGGGAACTTTCATTTTCTTTATCTTATTGGTAACAGGATTAATCTTGTGGTGGCCTAAAAACCTTAAGAAATCTAATGTAGATAAAAGCTTTAAAATTAAATGGCGGGCAAAATTCAAACGTGTCAACTATGATTTGCATAACGTTTTGGGATTTTACTCGCTGCTATTGGCTTTGCTAATGACTGTTACGGCATTGATCATGAGCTTCTCTTGGTTTAACAAAGGAATGTATTGGTTAACAGGAGGCAATAGTAACCAACCAAAACCAGCGGATGAAGTGTTTGAACCAACCAAATCACCGATGCTACAAAACGTAGACGAAGTGTGGCATAGGGTACAACAGGAAATTGCGGTAGATAATAAAGACCAAATTATCGTATCCTTCCCAGACCACGAAGACGATCCCATATATGCCTGTACAGATATGGTGAATGGCCATTGGAGAGATCTGTATTTCACACAATCTGACCTGTCGTTTACCAATAGAACTGGAAAAAGAATGGCGGAGTTGCCCTTTGCAGATAAAGTGCGAAAAATGAACTATACGCTGCATGTTGGGGCTTTTGCGGGATTGTTTAGTAAAAGTATTTATTTCTTGGCCAGTTTAATCTGCGCCAGTCTACCCATCACAGGTTTTTACATCTGGTGGGGTAAGAAAAAGAAAACGAAGAAGAAAAGCCAAAAGCTAAAACTGATGGTCTAGTTTTTCATCACTAAAGCAAATAAAACAAAATGGAAAGTAAGTATCATGCGGTTTTTAACACCGCAAGGGAGATTTTTTTGCATAATATTTTAACAATATGCGTTGTGTTTTGCACGGCACAGGTAGCTGTAGCGCAAAGTACCGGGCAAGTCTCTGGTCAAGTGAAAACAGCCAGTAATCAACCCGTAGAATATGCCTCGGTAGCTTTAAAACAGACTGACGAGAAAATTTATAAAGGTGTACTTACCGATTCACTTGGACGTTTCTTCTTTGCTAAAGTGCCTCATGGGAAATATAAAATCGTGATTTCCAGTATGGGACATCAAAACCATACGATACCCAATTTCGAGCTCAATGCGGCCAATGCTCAAATTACTTTTTCCAATATCCAATTAAAAGACGATGCGCAACAGTTAAGTGCGGTAGTGGTGAGCGGACAAAAAAAGGTGATTGAACAGAGCATGGATAAGATGACCTTAAACGTCGAAAACAGCATCTTGGCCGAAGGAAATACTGCTTTGGAATTGTTAGAACGCGCCCCAGGAGTGAAAATTGATAGTGATGGGAAGATATCACTCAAAGGTAGAACTGGCGTGAATGTAATGATGAATGGTAAGATGACCTACTTAAGTGCTACGGAACTTGCCACTTTGTTAAAAGCCACCAACTCATCCTCTATTTCTAAAATAGAGATCATGAACAATCCCTCTTCCAAATATGATGCTGCGGGTAATGCTGGCATCATCAATATTGTGATGAAGAAAAGTCTGGCAGGAGGTTTAAATGGATCAGTAAACTTTAATGGCGGTGCGGGTCGTAACGCAAGATATGGCAGTGGCTTCAACCTTAATTATCGCACTTCAAAAATCAACCTCTACGGAAATTATAATTATGCCTATCGTGGTGAAACGGAATATTTGGACTTTATCAGACGTTTTTCAGATGTGCAACCTAGTTTATCGAGAACCTCAACACAACGTACAGAAACCAACGAGCCTTTAAATACACACAATTTCCGAGCGGGTATCGATTATGAGATCGACAGCAATAATACCATCGGCTTATTGGTAAATGGCAACTTGGGTAAATACATTCATGACAGCCAAACAAGCAATTTGATGAGAAACCAACAAGGAGCTTTGTTAAGCGACATGCTCACCAAAAACTATGATAAACAAAGTTGGCAAAGCCTCACCTATAACCTTAACTATCAACATCGCTTTGCGAAAAAAGGCAGAGAGCTTTCGGCCGATTTGGATTTTGCGCCAAACCGTTTTAGTTCAAACTTGAATTTAGATACTTATACCAAACCCAATAGTAGCTTGCCTAATGGCGATATGGCCAGAAGAATTGGGAAGGTTCCAGCCAAAACAGATGTTTATGTGGCCAAATTAGATTATACAGATGTAATTAACGAGGCCATAAAATGGGAAGCTGGGGGTAAAAGTTCTTTTATTCAGGCCGATAATAACTTGGTATATCATCAGTTTGTGAATGAAAATTGGGAGTACGATGCCGCTTCAAGCAACCACTTTAAGTACAAGGAACAAATTCATGCTGGTTATTTGAATGTGATGGCAAATTTCGGTAAAACTTCTTTGCAAGCTGGACTTCGTGGCGAGTATACCAATACCAAAGGCAATCAAGTGACCACCCAACAGGTATTCAGCAGGGATTATTTCCAACTGTTCCCGAGTGTGGCGCTAGGGCAAGAGTTAAATGCCGGTAATCAATTGCAGCTTTCCTACAGTCGCAGGATTGAAAGACCAAATTATGGTTCTTTAAATCCGTTCCGAATGTTTAGGGATCCCTCTTTATATTATGAAGGAAATCCGTATTTAAAACCAGAGCTGACACAAAATGTCGTGCTTGGGCACGTTTATAAACAGAAATTTACCACCTCCGTAAATTATAGCCGAACTACCGATGTGATTACTTGGGTAACGGGGCAGAACGATGCGACCAATACGACCTTCGAGCAACCCAAAAACCTTCCAAGTCTCGTCAATTATGGCATTAGTTTTATTGCACAGATAGATTATTTCAAATGGTGGTCGGGAACAAGTTTTGCCAATATATTTCGCAATGAATATGATCTGGAAGAGGGAAGGAATAAACAGACAAGTTTTAGTGCAAACACCCAAAACTCGTTTAAGATCGCGAAAGGTTTTGGTGCAGAATTGAATGCTTTCTATAATTCAAAATCGGTGTACGGGATCATCACCGAACGATCGTATTGGGCAATTTCAGCGGCCTTCCAAAAAAGTGTAATGAACGACAAAGGGAGTATCAAATTAGCCATCAATGATATTTTTCAGACCAATAATTTTCAAAACGATACCCGCTATCAGAATATCAACATGTACAGTAGGATATGGATTGACAGCCGAAGAGCCATTCTTTCATTCACCTACCGATTTGGTAAGCAATTCGAGAACCGAGAACGCAAAACAGGTAGCGAGGATATTCAGAATAGGATAAAGTAGCAGTAACATGCCCTTCCCGTCATTTCGACTGGAGTGCAGTTCCGAATGCTTGGGGGAGAAATCTTCGGATATGCGATAAGAAAAGCCCAAAGATTTCTCCACAAGGTCGAAATGACGTTGTGGTTTACGCTTCGTCACGTTGAACCTATTCCACAGGGATATTTTAGATCAATAATCCCGAATTCAACACTGGCACTGAGGACATTCATAACAGGATAAAGTAGTTGTTTTTCACTAGCTAAAATAGCCCGTCATTTCGAACTGCTTGCCCCGTCATTTCGACTGGAGTGCAGTTCCGAATGTTCGGGAGAGAAATCTTTGGATATGCGATAAGAAAAGTCCAAGGATTTCTTCGCTACGGTCGAAATGACGTTGTGGTTTACGCTTCGTCAAGTTGAACCTATTTCATAGAGATATTTTAGATCAATAATCCCGAATTCAACACTGGTACTGAGGACATTCATAACAGGATAAAATAGTTGTTTTTCACTAGCTAAAATAGCCCGTCATTTCGAACACAGAGAGAAATCTAGCATCAAGTGATTACACGTTAGGTTTCTCCTCGTTCCTCGTTCGAAATGACGGTAAGGGGTTATCCCTACCAACCCAACTCACTCAAAGCCTTTTGATAATTTTCCTTATCAAAACTATAAAGGATCGGTGCTTTGTGTGCACCACCTTTTCGTTCCTTATCCAGCCTTTTTAAAATATTGTAACGCATAATCCGGCGATAAAAATTACCCCTGTTCAGCTTGTAGCCCAATATCGCTTCATACAAATTTTGAAGTTCGGGCATCGTAAATTCCTCAGGGAGCAAGTTGTATCCAATAGGCTTATACCTAATCTGTTCCCGTAATGTAGCCAAAGCATTTTCAATGATGTTCTTGTGGTCCATCACCATTTCTGGCAGCTCATCAATAGGCATCCATCTGCAATCTTCCGAAGAAGCATCAATCACAGGCGTCACGCTTTGATGATCTACCAAGGCATAATAACCAATGGTGACAAAGCGTTGCTTGTGCCATAAATCATCATCATATTCCTTGAAATATCCTTCAGAGCGGTTAAGGTTTCCAAACACATTAAAAGTGTTCAAAAAGATCTTATCCGCACCACTTCTCTCTTTCAAAATTCTTTTTGCAGCATCATCAAGTGCTTCTTCTTTAAGCACGTAGCCACCTGGAAGGATCCAGTTATTGGCATTGTCCTTTAATTTAAGTAAAAGCACATTCAATCGCTTTTGGTCAAAGCCAAAAACCACACAATCGATGGATAAATGTGGTAATGCTGTTTCCCAATGTCTCTTGCTCGATTCAATTACTTCTTTTATCTGCATCCGGTTAATGTAATATTTTTTAGTGATTTAAAGCAAATTATTTGCTTTTCTAAAACAAACCAACTATCATTGCTTCATAATGAAGCAATAAGAATTTCAGTCGACTAACCAAATACGCCGATTCCCATTCCATTCCTTACTTCATGAGATTTTAAGAAACACCAAATCATTAAATTGTGATGAACACATTAAAGAAAATCCTACTATCGCTTTTGGCGATGTACTGTGTGCCCGCATTTGCACAAAACGTTCTCAAGAAAGATTCCATTACTGTAAAGAAAATTGTAGAGAAAAAGGAAGAGGAAAACAGGAATGTCATGTTAAATGCCGCTAACAACAGTGGCCCTAGAGAAGTAAATGTTGGTTTACCGAGTAGTGTAGGGGGAACTACCATCTTGGAAAATGACCTGCCAGTAGTTTATTATTTTTGGCCCGAACTGCCCAACCGAACTTGGAGAAGCAGTGTAAGTTTAAGTAAAACTGGCTTGCTGGGTTTAAAAGAAACCAGTATCACCACTGCTGATTTTGGCTTTGCCGTAAATTCTTACACCAAGCTGGGTACAGAGAAAACCGAGATTGCAGGAAACTTGGCAGGAAGCCACTTTGGTTGGTTAAAAGGAGACATCAATGTTTCTGGTCCACTTTCTAAAGATAAATCGTGGAGCTACTCTGCTGGCATTTTCCAAAATTACGATCCGCAATCTTTTGATGTGGGTTTTACCGACTATTCGGATAAAACACAGATCTACAGAGCTGGAATTACCAAAAGATTTAAAAATGGTAAAGGTGAAATCAGCTTGCTTTACAAGTATGCCAAATCATTGGTGTTAACTAATTACGCCGCTTTTAGGTATCAAGAAGGTGGAAGCATTAGCGAGTTGGACAATTTTAGGGTAGGTAGAGATTCTTACATCCTTCGCGAAGGAAATGTGAGGGTGTTAA
The DNA here is from genome assembly GCF_016429065.1 of Pedobacter sp. ASV17. Taxonomy (GTDB): domain Bacteria; phylum Bacteroidota; class Bacteroidia; order Sphingobacteriales; family Sphingobacteriaceae; genus Pedobacter. Next base: position 1,342 of record NZ_JAELTX010000162.1, on the reverse strand, counting down.
ATGCGCTAAATGGCGAGTATTATAACCTTAACATGGGCAACGACCTGAATACCAAATCGCACAATATCGATTTATTAGGTAGCTACCAACTAGGGAACGATTGGAAGTTTAAATACACCTTGCGTTTCCACAAAAGTTTTAACACTACACAGCTAATTGTGCCTACTTCGTCTAAAGTAGCTACCGCAGGCGACGGATTTACCTATATGAATGGAACGCCTTATTTGGGTACTGTTCAATCTGTTTTGGCCTTTACTTCTCCAGATACAGAGTTGAACAGTTTTCAATCTAGATTTGAGGTTTTAAAAACCAAGAACAACCACAAGTGGAGATTCGGATTAACCGAGGCTTATTTTGATGAAGGACAGTTTGCCTTTAACCAAACGTTCTACTATCAAGAAGTTGCCGCACAACCACGTCAGTTGACCAACTATAATGCTATTACTTCTTCATTTGCCAAAACAGATCAATATGGTTTTTACAACTACAACGTAGGTGCAAACTATCACAGTGGGATAGAAAATAAAATTACCGCTTATGCAACCGATGATTGGCAAGTGAACGATAAATTCAAGCTAAGCTACGGACTGAATTTCCGTTACCACAAAATGAAAGGGAACTACTCGTTAGATCCTCGTGGTGTAGGTTATACCATTGTAGGTAAAACTTTAACACCATTTGACCATAACTGGTTCCACATTGGCGCTTCGGTAAATGCCGTTTATAACCTAGGGAAAAACTTTGGTGTGATTGCTGATTTGATCTATACCGAAAAGAATGGAAATTTAGAAGATTACTCAGCTGCTTACACGCCAAATTTTGCGAAAACAAAAAGCCCTTATGCAAGTGCAGGAGTGTTTTTTAACCATCCAAAAATCAGTATCGTTTCGGCCTTAACTTATCTGACCAGAAACAATTACCAAACCCGCTTAAACTTGGTTAATCCTTCTAACGTTACGCAAAACCAATTGACCCCAGTTTTCTACGATATCCAAACCAAAGGATGGACAACGGATATTGTGGCTAAACCCGTGAGAAATTTCAGTTTACACTATTTATTGACGATCCAAGATCCAGTATATAAAAACTACAACTTCAATGCCTTTGGAAATAACTACAGCTACAACGGAAAAAGTGTATTGCAGATTTCAAAAGTGTTGATGGAAATTGATCCTAGCTATACTACCACCAATCAAAAATTTAGAGCTTGGGCCAGTTTACGTTACTTCAGTAAGCAATATGCCAACCTAACCAACGCCTTGTTCTTTAAAGGCTGGTGGGAAACTTTTGCAGGCGTGAATTATCAATTCAATAAGTCTGTTGGTGGTGGTTTAACCGTAGT
>NZ_JAELTX010000161.1 GCF_016429065.1 Pedobacter sp. ASV17 | reverse complement strand
TCCCAGCACTATTGATGACCAGCAATTCCTGATGGATATTAAAAAGCTGATCAGTGGCGAAACCGTTTACAAAAAGGAATACAACTTTAACAATCCTTTGGCGGTAACCAAAATCTTAGAAATCCACCCTGCTCCCATTATCATTGTAGAAGGCTTGTTCATCTTACACTTTCAGGAAATCAACTCACTGATCGATTATAGAATATTCATTGAAGCTGATGAAAATATTGCCTTAGAAAGAAGGGTACAAAGAGACGGCATTGAAAGAGGTTACCCTGAAGAAGATGTACTATACAAATGGCACAATCACGTAGTACCTGCATATAAGGAATACTTACTTCCTTACAGGGAAACCTGTAACCAGTTGATCTATAACAATTCGAATGAAGCGGATGAAATTATCCGTATCACAGAGATCATGTCGGAAGAATTTAAATCCAATTACTGCAAATAAACATAAAGTAATCAATAAGAACTAAGGCCCCGTACGTACGGGGCTTTTTTTGTGTTTAAACATTTTGTTAACTCATTATTAAACTTTCAAAATGTTATTTATAAATTTTTATTTGTTTTATTTTTTTAAAAATCGTTTATTTGATAAAGCTAAAAATCAACCAAATTTAACCAGAAAAAAGTCTTTCCTTAATGTCAAAAGTAGCCACAGCGTTAAAATCTGCCAGTGAAACCAAAGCCCTAATTATAGGCAAGGACAAGCTAAAACAAACTTCTCAATTATTTAAAGAGCAATTTCCAGGCGCTAAAGCCATTATTGTTGCCGACAAGATTACCTTTGAATTGGCAGGACAAACCTTATTGAAACAATTTGAAAGCAACGGCATTCTTCAAGAATCTCCTTACGTTTACACTGATCCCGAGATTTACGCCGCTTACGAATATGTAGAGGAACTAGTGGATGCCCTAAAACAAAACCACGCCATTCCAGTAGCGGTAGGTTCTGGCACCATTAACGATCTCACCAAACTGGCAGCACACCTAACCAACAGACCCTATCTTTGCATAGCTACTGCAGCTTCCATGGATGGCTACACTGCCTTTGGTGCTTCTATTACGGCTGATGGTGCGAAGCAAACCTTCAATTGTCCAGCGCCACAGGCCTGTTTGGCAGATATTGACATTTTAAGTGCAGCCCCTACTGAAATGACCGCTTCGGGCTATGCAGATTTATTTGCAAAAATCACTGCTGGTGCAGATTGGATTTTAGCAGATGCGTTAAATGTAGAACCCATAGATCAAACGGCATGGTCTATAGTACAAGATGGACTTCACGAAGCACTTTCAGACCCTTTGGGAATCAGAAACGGAGATATCAAAGCAGTATCGCAACTTACGGAGGGATTAATGTTAGGCGGTTTTGCCATGCAATGGTCTAAATCAAGCAGACCTGCCTCTGGTGCCGAACATCAGTTCAGCCATCTTTGGAACATGGAGCACCACCTTAATAATGGCGAACATGTTTCGCACGGCTTTCAAGTAAGCATTGGCACTTTAGCCATTACTGCGCTTTACGAATTGGCATTAAAAACCAACTTTGAAAATCTGGACATTCCAAAAGCCCTAAAACAATGGCCAACCTTGGAAAATCTAAAAACACAATCTCTAGACATTTTTAAAGACACCGATTTCCCCGAAATTGGCTGGCAAGAAACCAGTGCCAAATATATAGACCACCAATTATTAGAAAAACAACTACAGACGTTTAAAGATAATTGGAACGACATCAAAAATCGCTTACAGCAACAGATTGTTCCATTTGAAGAAGCGAAAGCCCGTTTGGCTACTGTAGGTGCCCCTACCGAGCCTGAGCATATTGGAATTACCAGAGAAAAATTAAAAGAAACTTTTGTTAGGGCGCAATATATTAGACGAAGATTTACCATACTTGACCTTGCGGTAAGAACTGGCTACCTAGACCAATGGCTTGACCAGCTTTTTGGTAAGGATGGTATCTGGAAACTAAGCGTGAATTAAAATTTGTGAACTCGATTAATCAATTTAACGAATAAAACAGTTAAACAAAATGACCAACCAAGAACAAACAAACGACAAAGAAGCTACAAAAAAACTGTTTAAATACTGGCAAACCAGAACCATCATTGTCACCATGATTGGTTATGCGGTATTTTATTTCGTTCGCAAAAACTTCTCTTTTGCCATCCCAGGACTAACCGCCGAATATGGCATCACCAAAACCAGCTTTGGTATCATCATGACTTTGGTAACCATTGTTTATGGGATATCGAGATTTCTTAATGGTGTATTGGCCGACAGAATGAACGCCCGCTACCATATGTCCATTGGCTTGCTCCTTTGTGCTGTAGCTAACTTCGCCTTTGGTTGGGGAGCTGACCTTAGCACTATCTTCACAGGGCAAACTGGCGGGCCAATGTTCACCAACACCATGGTACTCATTTTTGGAATTATCCTTATTGTGAACAACCTCATCCAAGGGAGCGGCTTTCCACCTGTAGCTCGCCTACTCACCCACTGGATTCCTCAAAACGAGTTGGCTACCAAAATGTCTATATGGAACACTTCGCACTCTATTGGCGCTGCTTTAGTAGCCATTTTAGCGGGTTATATTATGGGTTCAATGGGCACCAATATGAGCAACAACCCAGAAGTAATTGCTTCGATTGCGGCCAACCTGAAAATAGATGCAACAGATACCGAAAAAATGAAAAGTGTTATCGAATCAGCTTCGCATTATGGGGCATGGAAATGGTGTTTTTGGATTCCCGCAGCCATTGCCTTGCTAGGTTCAGTAGGATTATTTATTGGCTTAAGAGATACTCCTTCATCAGTTGGTTTGCCAGAACTACATAAAACACATCAAAAAGGCAAAGACTCCTCAGCTGAATTTAAAGCATTTATCCGTAAATCAGTTTACCGAAACAAATGGATTTGGATACTTGGCATAGCCAATTTCTTTGTGTACGTAGTTCGTTTTGCGGTGTTAGACTGGGGGCCAACCTTCCTTAAAGAAGCGCATGGCATGACTTTAACCAATGCGGGATGGACGGTCGCCGTTTTTGAAATTTTTGGCATTGTAGGTATGCTAGTCGCTGGCTGGGTTACCGATAGGTATTTTGCTGGAAAAGCACATCGCACCTCTTTGTATTGCATGGTTGGCGTAGCCATATTTATGACCATTTTTCTGTATTTACCAGACAGTACTCCATCATGGGCAATGATATTGGTATTGGCCATGTCAGGTTTTTTCATCTACGGACCTCAAGCATTAATTGGCATTGCGGCAGCAAACCAAGCCACCAATCGTGCCGCCGCTACTGCAAATGGCTTAACCGGACTTTTTGGTTACGCCAGCGGCTTGGTTTCAGGCGTTGGTGTTGGCTACATGGTAGACTCCATCAATAAAGTGAACCCGGGAAAAGGCTGGGACTATGTATTCATGATGATGATTGGCATGGCAGTGCTTTGTATATTCATTTTTGCGCTGATGTGGAAAGCCAAAGCACACGGATACGACGAATTAGAAACTAAAGATTAATTGACTTCATGACACTTCCTATAATTATCAGCGAACAACTCAAAAACATTAAACACTTTGCCTTGGATATGGATGGCACCATTTACAATGGCAGCACCCTATTCCCCTTTACCAACGATTTTTTAAGCTATTTAAAACAAAATGGCATGGGTTATTCCTTTTTAACCAATAACCCATCCAAAAGCACTGCCGACTACCTTAAACATCTAGAAAAAATGGGCATTCCAGCAACTGCAGATGAAATGTACACCTCTGCCGTTGCCACCATCAATTATATTAAAAACCACCACCCCAAGGTAAAACGATTGTTTATTTTGGGCACACCAAGCATGGTGAAGGAATTTGAAGATGCAGGCTTCATCTCTACTGCAGATAGCGCCGATGACAAACCAGATGCGCTGGTGGTTGGTTTTGATACCTCGCTCGTTTATTCGAGATTATGCAGAGCGGCCTACTGGGCTAGTCAGCCACTTCCCTATTTTGCCACCAATCCAGATTGGGTTTGCCCCACCGACCAAGCTAATATTTTGGTAGATTGTGGTTCCATTTGTGCCTGTATTGAAGGTGCTACCCAAAGAAAACCAGATGTGGTTATTGGTAAGCCCGACCCTCAAATGTTAGATGGTATCATCCATCAATATAGCTTAAAACCCAATGAAATTGCCATGGTAGGTGATAGAATTTACACCGATGTAAAAATGGCGAAGAATGCTGGATCGCTTGGCATACTGGTTCTTTCGGGCGAAGCAACCATTAGCGACGTACAGCAGTCAACCGTAAAGCCTGATATTGTGGCAAAAGATTTAGCAGAGCTACAGGAACTTATTCAACAAGCGAAAGGTTAATCTTACATTATTCAATGATGCAGAGAAATTCAAAAGACTTCTCTATTTTTTGAAAAGCAAATTAGGATTACGATTATCGGTAGTCCCGCTTTCCACTTTATCCGATATCCTTCGACACTTCATCCCGATTATTCGGGATGCTCAGGATGACATCGGGATGCTCGTTCCAATCGGGTTTAGCACACAAAAGCCTGTTCATCAACCTAAGGCATTATTCCCATCCGCAACACCAGAATGTTTTTTTTGTCATTCAGAGTGCAACGAAGAATCTTTGGATAAACCACAGTAACACCATAGAGATTCCTCGTTGCACTCTGAATGACAAAAAATATAGAAATGGAATCACAAAAAAGCAAGAATTACTCCTTTGCGGGGTAACATTTCCTCCATCCTGTTGATTAGCTAATAACAAGTCCGTATTGGACCAAGAGTTAAAGAACAGAATGTTGAATGTTAAATATTAAGATCATGAAGAAATTTTCACTTGCACTGATGTTACTAGGATTTACATTTTTTGCAGTCGCCCAAGAAAAGCCGAGAGGAGATTTTCAAATAGGCTTACAAGGCGGAATTACCCAACCATTAAGTACTTACAAAAAAATTGGAGATACCAAACTAGGCTATCACGCTGGCATTTTCCTCGACAAATATTTCAAAGGAAATCAATTTGGACTAGGTGTTGATGCCCGCTTCATCAGAAATGGAATTAACGTAGCTGATAGCGTACTTTTCACTAACGGTTACATTGCTACCGATTACAAAAACAGTCAACGGTTTCAGGACTATTTATTCACCTTTGGCCCTAGTTATAAGTTTACCAGAAATAACTTTCACGCCGAACTGTATTTACGCGGCGGTGTAATGATGCAGCACTTTCCCGAGTACACCACCACTTTAACCTTTACCAACGTATTAGGCACTACCAATTACGACACCCAATACACTGTAAACGATGCGAGCAACAAGGCCAATAGCTGGGCTGGCGTGGGTGGCTTACGCTTAAACTACAAAATTGCACCAAAAATCGCAGTGTTCGCCCACGTTGATTATGTACAAACCTTCGGTACAACATTCGGTAATAAACCCAGCAGATTTACCATTGAGAAAAGTGTACAGCATACTCCCATTGATCCAGCAGTTGGCATCAAAAGTGGCATCTTAGATCACTATAACGAAGTACGGATTAGAGAAAATACCCTACACAAAAGCCTTAACGCCGGAGCTGGTATTAAATTCATTTTTGGTGAAAACAAAAAACCAGTTCCCCCACAAGAAACTGTCACTAAATATGATGATGTGGTAAAACCGTTAATTGCCACTAAAGACCTACAAATTGTGGTTAAGGACAAACAAACAGGATTAGCTTTAAGTGGCGTTACCGTTAGCGTAACCAGCGATAAGGTGAATGAAAAATCCATTACAGATGCGAATGGTCAAGCGCAAAGAATCACAAAAGTATCACCAGGAACCTATCAAGTCATCGGTGAGAAAAATGGCATTAAAACACCATTGTTGACCTTAAGCGAAGAAGATTTCAAAGGTAGCTCGGCAACCATATTCAAAGAGATTTACCACGACGATCCTAGATTTACATTGGTTGGAGAAACTTTCGACTGCGTAAAAGGAATCAATTTGGCAGGGATTAGCACGGTATTAACCAATACAAGTACTAAAAGCAATATCAACCAAGTATCTGATGCGCAAGGTAAATTCATTTACCAATTGGATGCCCAATCAGATTTTACGGTAGTAGCCAATCATCAAGCACGTTACTCGCAAACTGAATTGGTAACCACCAAAGGCTTAGACCGAAGCAAAACATTATACGTAACGTTAAAATTAGGTGTTTGTGAACTTGCTACTGGCAGTCAATGGGTATTGAAAAATATTTTGTACGATTTCGACAAATCTAACATCCGCCCAGATGCAGCCATCATCTTAGATAATGTAGTGGCCATCATGAAGCAAAACCCATCATTAAAAATTGAGCTCTCTTCTCATACCGATAGTCGTGGCAATGATGCGTACAATAGAAAACTGTCTCAACAACGTGCTGAAGCAGCGGTAAATTATCTAGCGGCCAATGGCATTAGTAGAGATAGGTTGATCGCCAGAGGATACGGCGAAACAAAATTACTGAATGGCTGTGGAAATGGTGTAACTTGTTCAGAGGAACAACACCAAGCCAATAGAAGAACAGAGATTAAAGTATTGAATTATTAGTCAGGGGCTAGGGATCAGTAGCGATTATAGACTTACGAAGTTTTTGAAACTTCGTAAGTCTTTTTTTTACAGGAAACCTGCAAGGTTTTTGAAACCTTACAGGTCTTTTTCGTATCACGCTGGAGATAATAGAAGCTTCCTCCCACTGCCCCCTCAGGTCTTAAACCAGCTCCTTAAAATCTACAAATTAGTCATTCACTTCATTGCGAGTTTACGAAGCAATCTCACAACACACTATTAAAACTAATGGCATTTCGCTTTAGGATTGCTTCGAAAACTCGCAATGACGAAGTAAAAAAAGACCTGCAAGGTTTTAAAAACCTTGCAGGTCTATCCTATTTAAGGTATTAAACTAGCTCCTTAAAAACAACAGTACTGTTATGGCCACCAAAGCCGAAAGCATTGCTCATGGCAGTTTTCACTTCTTTATATAATGCTTCATTAAATACCAATTTCATGCCTTCTGGAATTTCTGGATCAGGCTCGGTCACGTTAATGGTTGGCGGCACCACATTATCATTAATACTCTTTATCGCAATAATTGCTTCAATAGCCGCTGCTGCCCCCAATAAGTGGCCTGTCATTGATTTAGTAGAGCTGATATGAAGTTGATCAGAAGCACCGAATACCAATTTTGCGGCATTCAACTCGGCCAAATCCCCAACAGGTGTTGAGGTCGCATGCAGATTCAAATAATCCAACTCTTCTGCCTTTAAGTTCGCCTCCTCTAAAGCTAAAGTCATTGCTTTTGCCGCGCCAATGCCTTCTGGATGTGGCGACGTAATATGGTAAGCATCAGCTGTCATTGCTGCTCCCACTACTTCCGCATAGATTTTTGCGCCTCTTGCTTTTGCGTGTTCATATTCTTCTAAAATCAAAGCTCCTGCACCCTCACCCATTACAAAACCATCTCTATCC
>NZ_JAELTX010000160.1 GCF_016429065.1 Pedobacter sp. ASV17 | reverse complement strand
GGTACTTTATGTTCGTAGATTTATTAAAAAGGGAACTTTTGAAACGGGTCTAACTCCTTTACTGTTTGCCATTTCCAAAAAATCAAGCAAGGTAGAGGCTCACAATAGTTATTCGCAGATTATTACCGCCGCCATTACGGTTGGTTTTGGAGGTTCTACAGGTTTAGAAGCACCAATTGCTACCAGTGGAGCTTCCATAGGTTCCACTTTGGGAAGATTTTTGGGCTTAAGTTATAGAGAAACTACTTTACTATTGGCTTGCGGTGCTGCCTCGGGTATTGCGGGTGCTTTTAACAGTCCAATTGCGGGGATCGTTTTTGCCATTGAAATTTTACTGCCCGAATTCACCATTCCTGTTTTTATCCCACTTTTATTATCGGCAGCAACGGCATCAGTAGTGGCCAGATTGTTCTATAACGAACAGCTGTTTTACTTGGTTACCGAAGGCTGGAAAATGAATGCACTGGGTTTTTATGTAGTTTTAGCGGTGTTGGTGGGGTTATATTCCATTTATTTTGGAAAGGTTAATTCAGCGGTAAAGGGCGCTTTCTACAAAATCAAAAATCCTTATCATAAAATTGCTATTGGTGGTTTAATGCTAGGTGTGTTGATTTTCTTGTTCCCAACCTTATATGGCGAAGGATATATTACCATTAACAACTTGCTTAAAGGCGATTATAGTTCGGTCATTAGCAACAGTATATTTGCTGAATTTAGCAACTTGCCTATGGTGGTAATTGCTTTCACGGTGGCTACCATTATGTTAAAATCGGTAGCAACCTTGGTTACCTTATCTGCTGGAGGAAATGGCGGTACCTTTGCGCCAAGTTTAATTATTGGTGGTTTAATAGGCTTTGTGGTGGCTTACAGTATTAATATTTCGGGATTGGCCGAAGTAAATACCGCCAACTTTATTGTGGCTGGAATGGCGGCGGCATTGGGTTCATTAATGCATGCGCCTTTAACGGGAATATTTTTGATTGCCGAAATTACTGGCGGCTATATTTTGATGGTGCCTTTGATGATTACCACCGCTATTGCTTATTTGATTAATAGAAGTGTAAGCCAATATTCAATTTACACCAAACCATTGGCAGATAAGGGAGAGCTTTCACATCATTCGGATAAGGACACTACGGTACTTAACATGATGAAACTAAAGGCACTGGTTGAAAAAGACCAAGTGATTTTAAGGATTGATGATTTGCTAAGAAATAGGGTAAATGACGTTTTAAAATCGAAACGAAATGTTTTTCCTGTGGTAGATGCAGAGGGGCAATTTAAAGGTGTGATTTATGTAGAAGTGATTTTAGAACAACTGCTAGCAGATAAAAATTCTGAGCTGAAAGTAAACGACTTAATGCATACTGAAATTATTCCCGTTACCCTTAACAGCGACCTTAAATTGGTATTGAATAGGATGGAAGAAGGCAGTTTATGGGTGTTGCCTGTAGTTGATAGTTTGGGTAATTATGTTGGTCTTATTTCTAAAACTTCTATTTTTAGCAAGTACAGAGATATTTTAAGCCAGCAGGCAGATTACTTAGCTTAAGGGTAGTTCTACGTAAAATATGGTTCCACCGCCAACATTGTCCTGCAGCCATATTTTCCCTTGATGGCTTTCTACAATTTGCTTACTGATAGACAAACCAATGCCAAATGGCTGTTCGCCCGAAGTTCCTGGACGTTTGGCCGAAGTGAACATCTCAAAGATACGTTGCTTGTCATTTTCTGGCACGCCAATACCTTGGTCTATAATGGCTATCCTAACACTTTTATCTAATCGCTCCAACATTACTTTAACTACGGTATGGTTAGGACTAAATTTAATGGCATTCACTACGAGGTTATTAAAAACCCGCCAAATTTTTTCACGACTCAATTGTAAATAGGCTGGACCACCGCTAATAAAAACAATCTTTTGCTGCTTTTCGTCGGCTTTGTACTGCAAAAGTTCAGTGCATTGACGCAGCAAGTGTTGGATATCTACTTTTTCTTTGGTGAGCACTTCGTTTTCAATGGCTAAATTAGAGTTAAGCAGTTGGTTGATCATTTCTATAGCATTGTTGCCAGAACTAGAAATGAGCTGTAGCATTTCCCTATCGTCTTCCAAAAAATGCTTTTCCTCCAATAACAAATTGCTGATGCCGACCATTCCCCCAAGTGGGTTTTTTAAATCGTGGGCCATTACCTTCATCATTTTAGCATAATCTTTATTACGATTTTCCAAGCGTATCATCGTTTTCTCTAACTCCTCGCTATGCTTAATGGTTGCTTTTTCGGTTTTATGAGCTTGCTTAGCATTTTTAATCACCAAAAATACAATGCAAATGAGCATGATGATAAAAACAGCAGCACAGAATAGGTACAGGGTAATATTTTCATTGGCCTTAGTAAGTAACTTTAAGTCCTGTTCCGTCTGGTTGTTCTGAAATCTCACATTCAAATCTACTCTGGAAAGCTCATTTTCAGCATTTACGCTATCCATGGCTAGGTTATACCTATTTAATAATTCATAAGCACCTTTGTAATTTCCTTGAGAAAAATAAAGGTCACTTCTGGCCTTATCTAACCGAGGTTTTAACAAATAAGGATCAAATTCTGATGCACCAGTCACCTTTTGGGCAATGTTCAATAAGGAATCAGCTCTTTGAGGTTGATTGAGCCTACGATTAACATCCGCAAGCTTGATATATGCGGTAATTTTGATCTTATCTTGTGCATAACTATCTAAAGACACACTTTCCTCTAAATATTCTTTTGCCAGTTTTAGATTTCCCCTTTTGGCCATTAAACCGCCTAGATTGTCTAAAAGAACAATTCGAGATTGGTTGTACTGGTTAATGGTTACCGTGTTTTTTTCCAGCTGTTGCTGAATGAACAAAAGTCCTTTTTGATATAAAAATTCGGCACTGTCCAACATTCCAGCTTTTTCGTAGGAAAAGCCAGCATTATTAAGGGCGCCTTGTTTTAGATAAAATACATTTCTTAAATCTACATTTTTGGCCGATTCAATGATATCAAAAGCTTCCAAATTATAGTGAGCTGATTGTTTAAATAGATTTTGAACGTAGTAAAGTTGTGCTATTTTAGTAATGTAATCTGCATACACCAAAGGATCATCGGCTTTATTTAAGGTTGATTTTATTTTAAAATAGTTCTCTAAGGCTTTATCATATTTTTTGAAGAAAACATAGACATCGCTCTTCAACATCAACGCTTTCGCAAAGGCCATAGGAAAACGTTCTTGCATCTCCACATCATCAAACACAGCCAAAGCACTATCCGCATACCTGTTCATTAAAATGGTATCTCTATGGCTTACTATTCCCTTATAATAGTAATAATTGGTGAGCCCCTCTATATCTTCAGGGTCAATTTTAGGTTTAAGGCTATCTAAAAGTCGATTGGTTTCTACCAAATTACTGGTCATATAAGCGCTGTCCACTAACCAAAAATTGTGGGGCAATCCATTTTTAACCGAGGGATTAGGCTTCTTATTAGAAGTACAACCAAAAACCGATAAAACTATAAGCGTTAAAACAAAAAAGCCTTTAGGTTTGAGAGATTTAGAAGGAGGTAGACTTAATATAAATATTGACGGAGTTTTCAATAAAAAAAGTATCTTAAGTAACAGAACGCAAATCTATCAAAATATAGCTAAATAATGAAGTTTAACATTTTATAATATTGATAACCAAATTATTGCTAAATATATTTAGTCATACCACTTTCAGTGTTGATAAGAAAATTTGATATTCATCTTAAATTGTTAAACCTTAGCGTTTTTAAAAATATCATTATGGAAGATTTAAGTGCTTTAAGCCAAGTTGCAGAGTTTCACCACACTTTTAAACATCCCATTGTGGAGCAAGCGGCCATCCCCTCTAAAGTAAGAAGCAAATTGAGAATAGATTTGATTGCTGAAGAGCTAAAAGAACTGCAAGAAGCGGTGGATAACGATGACCTGGTTGAAGTAGCTGATGCTTTGTGTGATTTACAATATGTATTGGCTGGTGCTGTTTTAGAATTTGGATTAGGAACTAAATTTAAAACACTTTTTGATGAAGTGCATCGCTCCAATATGAGCAAAGCCTGCAAAACAGTAGAAGAAGCAGAAGAAACCATCGCTTTTTATAAGCAAAAAGATAATGTAGACGCTTATTTTAAAGAAATAGAAGGTTTATATCTCGTTTATCGCAAGGGTGATGATAAGACCTTAAAATCTATCAACTATTCTCCTGCGGATCTTAAAGGTTTATTATAGCATTAAACAACAACTTATTATATGATTGAAATTAACAACCATGATGATTTTGCTTCCTACTTGGGAAACGAATTAGGCACATCTGCTTGGTATCAAATCACACAGGATCAAATCAATAAATTTGCAGATGCTACGTTAGACCATCAATGGATACACACTGATACAGAGAGAGCAGCAGTGGAAAGTCCGTTTAAAACAACCATAGCACATGGCTACTTAACATTGTCATTAGTGCCATATTTATGGCAACAGATTGTTAAAATCGGTAACCTAAAAATGGAAATTAATTACGGTATCGAAAGTTTAAAATTTGGTCAGGCAGTAACCGTTGATAGCGAAGTACGTTTAAAGGCTAGCTTAAAGTCTATCTTAAACTTAAGGGGCACTACCAAAGTAGTGGTTAATATCATTTTAGAAATTAAGGACCAAACAAAACCTGCTTACAATGGCGATGTGGTGTTTCTTTACCACTTCAATTCATAAAGAAATTCTTCTCTTGAGGTAAATTAGGTATTCAAAGTTTATTCTTTGAATACCTAATTCAATTTTAGTGACTATATTTAACGTTACCAAACAAAACTAACCGAACGTTGGCACTTCATTGTAATGTTTAAAATTCAATCTCGAGCATTTTTATTTTTACTCTTCCTTATTTCTTTCGGTGCTACTGCACAACAGCCAGTAGTTATTAATAACAACACCGCCGAGTACATTTTTAAATCGAAAGAGATTGTAGGCTTAGAAGATCCTAAAGGAGAACTGAGTTTTGATACGATTTCAAGTGCCGCCTATCAAAATAAATTTGCGACCAATAAAGATTACTATCCCAAAAACTATAACCGTAGCTCCACTTACTGGTTTAGGGTAAAAGTGAGGTTTGAAGAAGACTTTGAAAAATCGAGCGTCATTGAATTTTTTGACCAAGTAACTGATCATATTGATGTTTACTTTCCTGATGAAAACGGTAAGTATGTTCATGCCCGCTCTGGTGCCGACTTAACGTTTAAAGAACGTTTATATCGCCATAAGAATTTCGAATTCCTTATCAAGAACCTTAAAAAAGGGGAGTACTATTACTATTTCAAAATCAAATCTAAAGATCGGGTAAATGTCATCATTGTATTCAGAACCATTGAAAGGTTTATACAATACGGCTTAACGGAATACCTTACCTACGGCTTGTTTTATGGCATGATTTTCATCTTCAGTTTCCATAACCTGTTGATGTATTTAGCCGTACGTAGACGACAATACCTATATTACATCTTGTACATTTTAAGTGTAGGCTTGTATGAAGTATCTATTGATGGCATTGCCTTCCAATATTTTTGGCCACAACATCCCGTTTGGAACGAATACGCTTACGGAATAGCCTTACTTTGTATCAGCTCCTTTGCACTCATTTTTACCAAAGAACTACTTCACGTTAAGCAAAAAGCGCCAGTTTTTTTCAAGATAATTAACGTAGTGCTTGTGCTTCGTTTACTGTTTTTCTTTGTCTGCCTTATCTATAACCCCGATTGGTTTAAATATAAGTTTATTGAGTTTATACCACTTTCTATTGGATTTATTACGGGTATTTACATTTTATGGAAGAAGAAATACAGGCCAGCCCGCTTTTTTGTGGTAGGATACTCGTTTCTGTTCCTAGGCTTTGTCATTAAAGTAGTGCATATTTTAGGTTATGCCCGACACATTCCTGGAGTATTGGGTTTCTACAGTTTAAGTTTTGGCTTCTTGTTCGAAATGGTATTCCTATCATTTGCTATTGGCGATCAAGTACGTATCCTGAAAAAGAAGAAAGAAAATGCACAGAAGCAAATTATCAAACAAATGCAGCTAAATGCTGAAATGAAGGATAATTTGAACAGAGAACTGGAAGCAAAAGTAGAAGAACGTACCATTGAGGTAAAACAACAAGCCGTGGCTTTGCAAAAGCAAAACGAGACCATTGAAAAGCAAAATTCCGAGCTTCTACAGAAAAATGATTTGCTGCAGCAACAAGCTGAAGAAATTTCGAGGATGAACGTATTGCTGGAAAACGACAACATCAACCTTAAAACCAGTATTGAGAAGGTTACGGATGCTCGCGTAAATGCTACAGAACTAGATTTTGATGAATTTAGTTTAAAATATCCCGATAAGGAAGCTTGTTATAAATTTTTATCTGAACTAAAATGGGCTGGAGGATACACCTGCTTAAAATGTAACCATACCAATTATTGCAATGGTAAAGTACCTTACAACAGACGCTGTACCAAATGTGCGTATGAAGAATCGGTATTGCACCATACCATCTTCGAAAATAACCGTATTCCAATCAATAAAGCATTCTATTTGGTCTATCTGATGTATAGCTCCAAAGGAACAATCTCCTCTCACAAGCTCTCTGAAAAGCTTGGCATCAGGCAAAGTACTTGCTGGGCTTATGCGTCTAAAGTTAAAAAGGTGATGGAAGAGCGAAAAAAACATCTCCGAGGCGTTGGAAAATCAGGTTGGGCCAAACTGGTGCTTGATAAAAACGCTTAAAAACAGCGTATAATTCTGCCAACGCAAACGTTTTCGTATTTTTTTACAATTATTTTTTATTGCGTTTTAAACGTATCAGTTTAAAATTTTCCGATCTATTCATATGGCAACTAATCAGTTACTTACTCTATTTCGGAATTGTGATTTAAGCGTATCAAAATAAATACAACATTCTAATTATCAGTTATTTATATCAAAATAACTATTGTAAATATCAGCATAACACCTCTATATTTACAATTGTCAAATCCCATTTTGACGCTAACCCATTAAACCAAATTTTTAACTGTATGAGTAAAATTCTATCAAAAAGGATTTTGCAGAACGTAGCCATGGTGCTTCTTTGGTGTTTCTTTCTGCAACTTAAAGCCTCAGCTAGTATTCACAATGCTGAATCTGAAAAATCATTAAGAATATTTAAAAATAGTGCGCAAACGGAAATTACTGGTACCGTTACAGATGCATCAGGTGTGCCAATGCCAGGTGTAGGTGTTAAAATTAAAGACACACAACTATCAGTAGTCACCAACGGTTCGGGAAAATTTGCCATCAGAACCAATGGTCCAAATGCTGTACTGGTATTTACTAGCATTGGTTATAAAACTAAGGAAGTACCCTTGAATGGGAAAACCAGCATTACCGTAACCCTAGAGGAAGATGATGCCAAAGGACTTTCTGAAGTAGTAGTAATTGGTTATGGTACGGCCAGCAGAAAAGATGTTACTGGCGCCATTTCCAGTGTTAATGC
>NZ_JAELTX010000015.1 GCF_016429065.1 Pedobacter sp. ASV17 | reverse complement strand
TGTTAATGATGGTGCAGGTACACCAGAGGAAGCATTACCAAAAGCAAATGAAAAATAATAAGTAGCTCCTGGTTGAATATTTCCTGTACTACGTATTACAAACTCATATTCTGCTTTACCCTCAGGAAGTATGTTATAATTAAGAGTGTTTCCATTAACCACAACGGCCCCAGGAGAAAAGGTATAAGCACTATAAGTACTATTTCCAACTAATTGCTTGGTAGTTGCTGTTCCATGGGTAACATTTGTATTTGTCCCTACTAAAACAAACGCATTAGTGGTGCCATTTTCATTAATTGAATAAAGAGTTCCATTAGCTCCCATTGAATAGTTTATTTGTACGCTGCTGCTGACCGCAGTAGTAGGCTGAGTATTGGCATACTCTACTCTTAATCTAATCACTTCGTTAGCCCCTGTAATTTGTACAGGTACATTTTCCGCTGCTTTCCATGTTGCAGAAGTTTCAGAACCATTGTCGTTTCGCCAACGCCAGTTTCCTACATTAAAAGTTGCAAAACTGGTCTGTACAGTACCTACCAGCAATAGTAATAAGAGTAATTGTTTTTTCATTCTTTTCGATATTTATAGTGAATAATTAAGATGCTTGATAAAAGGAGCATTGCCCAAGGAAATAGGCCATATAAAGTTTTAGCCTTTTGCTTAAATACCTTTACTTGTGTAAGCTCAGCTGTTTTGCCAGGTTTATGGTCATCAATATCACCATTAGCGGCAATCATCCCTTTATAACCCCTATTGCTGTTGGCTATCACATCACGTCTGTTTTCTACGGCCCTTAACCTATTATAGTAAAAGTGTTGTTTAGGAATAAACGAATTGGCAAACCAACCATCATTACTGATATTGACCAGAAAATCGGCGCCTGAGGCGACTAAGGCACTCGCTACACCAGGTATGCTTGCCTCATTACATATATATACCCCTATATTACCATGTGCTGTAGGTATGGCTTTAATCTGTTTACCTGCATTTACCGTAGTTCCTCTTAATTGATGGGTAGACCATTCTTTTAAACCGCTTTCAATAATGGCCAAGGGATAGTGCTTATCAGATCTACCCAATACCATTCCTTTTGAATCTAGCAAATAAGCACTATCAAAAACCTCATCAACGCCAGCTGCGGTATTCATTCCCAACAAAGTCAGTGCTTGACTTTGCTTTGCATGCCTCAATATTTCGGTTACGAAATCATCTTTAGGCAAATAAGTCCAAGGTACCACTGTTTCCGACCATACATTGAGCGCTGCAGGTTGATTGGCGGCACTGCTACTAAGGGATAGTAACTGATTAACAAGCTGATTTCCTTCTTCTTCCCACTTTATTCTGGGATCGATGTTTTCTGTTAATAGGTTAACCTTAATTCCTTCTCCTTCATTTGTAGTGCTTCTATAGGAGTAGATTCCTACATTTACTATCAGGAAAGCGCTTAGGTAAATCAATAAGTGTTTAAATAAGAATTTCTTTTCAATAGCACTTGCCATTAACACATTAAAAAACACGGCAATAAAGCTTAACAGATAAACCCCGCCTAGTTCTGCCAATTGGATACTATAAACACTACCCGCAAAGGCATTCCCAAAATGGAAATCAAACCAAGGCATTGTTGCAAACAAGGCATCTTTGCCATAATCTAGTAAAACCACTAATGATGCCAACATCAACGCTTGGTAAATTGGCGATTGTTCCTTTCTTTTCAGAAAGTGATACATACCAAAAATTAATAGGAAATAAATATTAAGTACCAAAGTGAACGCAACCAACACTAAAAGACCATGAAACCATTGTCCACTAAATATGCCTACACTAGCTGGAATCCAGCTAAAAAAGAGAACGCCAAAAATAGTCCCATAAATAGCTGTGTATTGGAACGTTGCTTTAAAGCTCGCATCTTTTAACACATATAGCAAAGGTGCCAACGCTACTATGGCAAGCAAAGGTTGCAGTTGAAACAATGCAATAACAGTTATTAAGCCCGAAATTAGAGGGAATAAGCTTTTCTTTAAAGACATTAATTAGAGTTTAGCACATAAGGTGCATTGAGCTGAGTGTGTTATCAAATAAAAGATGGCACTTAAACCGCTAATTAATCAAAAGATATGTTAAAATGGAAAGCTGTATTGGAGAGTGTAATTTGAGCATTGTTTGTTGAGAGGGTTTAAATTTAGCAGTTAAAAGTATTTGATTTTTCTACTAAAGTAAGATTAGTTGCGTAAAAAATGGCCATAATTATCAGAATTTGAATAGAATGACATTGTTTATACAAATTTAGAAACTAGTGGCTAGGGGTTAGGAATTAGTAGTTAGTTAGTAGCTAGGAATTAGTGGTTAGTTGCTAGTGGTTAGGGATTATTTAGATGAGTAGCCCCAATTTCCCCTCTTTTAGAGAGGTGCCCAACGGGCGGGGTGTTTCAGTGGCTAGCAGCTAAGGATTAGTTCCCGACCCTTCGGTATTGTTTAACCGATAATTTGTTTAACTGGTTAATTGATTACAGCAGCCTCATTCCGAAACCGTCATCCTCGTGTATACGGGGATCCTAAAGCATATTTAATATAAATTCCTTTACACCGCTTTACGATACACAATCGAGTTGGGTATGACGAATAGGTACAGTACGACATAGGATGACTTTCCCAAGCACGCCTCTCTCCCTTTCAGGGAGAGATCCCGATCATCGGGAGAGAGGGTTATAAACCTCTCCCTAGCCCTCTCCTTAAAAAGGAGAGGGAATTGGTTAGTGCTATGATTAAGACTTACGAAGTTTAACTTAATTATTGTTTTTCATTGTAAAGTTGAGGGCTTCGCCGTTCAGAAACTTCGTAAGTCTGCTTTGATGAATGGGAACAAACAAATAGAACGTTAGGTCTTTATTCTTTGCTCCTTATTCCTTCATCCAATGCTATTTCTTTGCAGGTGCTACCAAACCAGGGTACAATATCCCATCAGTACTTAAATTAAGATTAAGCAATTTGGCAATTAGTGGAGCAATATCTTCCTGTCCCATTAAAGGCAATACTGCACCAGCTTTGATACCATTACCAAAAGCCACAAAACCTGTCTGTATTTCCTTAAAATTAGGCAAATATCCATGCGTACCACCACTTACCGAAGCCAACATATCGCCAGTAGCCGAAGCGCCAAAACTAAAACCCTGATTTGCGGCCAAGGCCATTACGGCGTTAGGATCACCCTGCGCTTTAGTCAAGGTCTCTTTATCCAACACCTCAAACATACGTTGATAACGCTCAGGCAATTGCGCTAAGCCTTGCTTTACTTTGGCTAAAGTGGCTTTATCTTTCGGGTCTTTTAAATGCAAAAAGGCCGAACCTCCACTTTGTTGAAAGTAAGCCTTCCAGCCTTCCTTATTCGCATCATCATATAAGCCCAATTGTGCCAATAAAACATTAGGTTTAAACTGCGTGTGGATGTCCACAAAACCATGGTCGCCAGTGATGATAAACGTAGTATTCTTGGCAATGCCTGCGGCTTCTACCGCATCAATCAAATTTCTAATGGCCACATCGGCACCAACCACGGCCGATCTTACCTTATCACCATCCCTGCCCTGCTCGTGTTCAAAATGATCAGTAGCTGCAATGTGCAAGGCCAAGAAATTAGGTTTGTAGCGTTTAATGATATAGGCTGCCATTCTAGCCTTATTTTGATCGTTGCTATTGTAATCAAGCGTAGCGCCAAATTCGCCAAACTTGCCAATGGCATAATCCTGTACCTCTTGTACCAATTCCTTAGGGCTCGACTCCAATAACATCGCTTTCACTTCATCCTTCTTCTCGCCTTTGTTTTGTGGCAAAACCACATACTCAGGTAAATTATAGGTAATTGGCGCACCTACGGTTACAGGCCAGCTCACACAAGCGGTAGTTAAACCTGCATCCTTCGCGGCGGTCCACAAGGTAGGCACTTTAATGTCTTTGTAATACCAGAACCATTTGCCCGAAATGCCCAAAGGCTCCACAGGTGTATTGTAATAAATACCATGCTTTGCTGGCAATACCCCAGTTACAATAGTGGTATGTGACGGATAGGTTACCGTTGGAAAGCTGCCACGTACCCCTTCAGCATAGGCTCCCTTGCTCATTCCCTGACGCACGTTCACCATTCCCCACTGTGCGTCCAAGTAAAACTCTGGTCTTAAACCATCTACACTGATCAATATCACGTGGTTTTTCTCCTGTGCCTGTACAGCAGCAGTGCTCATTCCCAAACCGATCAACAAAGCAAATATTCTTTTCATCATTCTATTTTTTGATGCTGCGAATATATTAGCCCAACGTGCCTTGGGTATTATGCTAATGTTAATTTTTGTTTAGGAACTAGGAGTTAGGGATTAGGTACTAGTGGTTGGTAGTTAGTGGCTAGTTGAGTTACAGGTTATAAGTTGCGAGTTGCGAGCGATACAGTAAGGATGCCAAAGTTTAGTGATATTGATTATCCTTTTTGTCATTCTGAGTGCTACTTGTACCGAGACTTCGGTAACGAAGAATCTCTTTAACCGGTTAACCGTTCAAGTATAACCATTAAAGTAAGTACCTAGCTGTCCCAACTGATAACTGAAAATTGGCAACTGATAACTGATAACTGCTACCTCGCTTCTTCCTTCCACTTCAACCTCAATCGCCTTACATATTCAAAGCTCCAATAATACAATTGTGTAAACCCGAAAAATATGCCCAGCTTAAGCAATAATTCACCACCTATCGTTAGGATATCTTCCGAAAGGCCAATCTTAATAAGCCCGCCTTGGTTAAACTTAAATAAAAAGACTACGAGTTCCATAGGAACCAGCAATACCAAACTGATCATTAATCTTAACAATGGGTAATACTTAAACTTTGGTAGTCTTAACAACTGTGTAGCACCTATCCATAATACAATTTGTAACCAAAAGCTCCACCAATACTCCCCAAATATCCTATTGAGGATAGTAGCACTATCTGGTTCTTGGCTAGTCATTAACGCCCCCACAATTAGGATAATCCACAAACACAAATAAACCATCCCTAAAAAGACGATGAAACTACAAAACACCTTGTCATACAAAGTCTTTTCAGCTCTTTTAGATATTAGTACTCCCAAAGGATATAAAATAGAGATGATACCAAAAGCGGTGAATAGGTCTTGTTGGATAAACGAGAGGGTGTTGTTGATGACTTCGAGCATTGGAGATGGCTAATATAAATACATGATAAATATAACACATTTTATAAGTTCTCTGATGTCTTTAACATTACAACTAGTCCCTGCAATTATTACTGATCTTATTTTATCTTAAGTGTATGCTCAATTTATTTTTAGTTATTACAAATCATTAATAACATCTGCAAGATCAAATTCATGTATAAGAATTACTGTATACTATGGTAATGAGATGACAAGCTAATAATTTGAGCATCTAGCAATTAAAGAATCAATTCCGAAGGATCTAAACGGGTAATAGCACTCAAATTAGATTGCTTCGCAAAGCTAGCAATGACGCTATAGAAAAGGAACGAACTAAGCAATTAGTCTAATAGCCATCCTCGAAGCATCGGGACTAATACCTAGCCACTAATCCCGACTATTCGGGACTAATTCCTAAAAAACACAAACTGTTTATCCTCGTTAAAATTAATAGGCACTGTGGGATCAAAGTGTGGGATACCAACGGTCATTTTAGTAATTCCTTCGCCCATGATTAATTGTTTGTTTTTCATTAGGAAAGCGATGGGTTTACGTTTCCATTCCAGTTTATAGTGCAAAAAGTGGAACTCCCCAATTAACGTATCTCCTTTAACCAGTCCTTTTACGGTACCTGAGTCCCTGTAAACACCATGTTCGTTAATCATCAAAGTCCCTGTAAACATTTCCTTAGATTGATTAAGGAGCACAATGGCAGTGTCGCCTTGCTTATGGGCTACGTACTTCACATAAGTAAGCTGGGTTGGCTTTTGGCTATTGCTACATGCTACAATGAAAAGCATTAGGATAAATAGCGGATAGTATAGAAAATTACGTTTGAATAAACCCATAGTGTGGCTAAGTTACTGGTTTTAGTTGATAATAAGGAGTTAGGGATTAGTATTGGGAGTAAGGAATAAAGACTGTAGGTATTTAAAGCTTGTGGCGCTTATAGTACGTCATGCTCAACTTGATTGGGCATCCTAATGCAATAGAAAGAAAACTTTATAGCAAAGTGCTTTAAGATCCCCGAATACGCGAGGATAACGTTGTAGGAATGGTAGTAAGTTGATAACATTCATAGCACGTCATACTCAACTTGATTGGGCATCCTAATACAATAGAAAGGAGAATATTATAACAATACGCTTTAAGATCCCCGCATACGCGAGGATGACGTTGTAGGAGCGGAATGGCTAAGATTAAACAATTAAACGAATAACCATCCCGAAGGATCAGAACTAACCACTAGCTACTAACCACTAGCCACTAAGTTATTGCTTAATATTACTCAAACGCTCAATAGATACTACATAAATCGCATTACCATGTTTTTCAATCAGCTTTTCCTCTTTAAAATCAGCTAACATACGACTTACGGTTTCACTGGCAGTACCCACAAAAGCTGCTAAGTCATCGCGGGAGATCTTTAAAGTACAGGTATCCTCACCATCCGTCGCGAACTTTCTGGACAACTGAACCAAGGCCTCTGCTACACGTTTACGCACCGAGAAATAGGCCAGCTTCAGCATCTGCTCTTCTTTAAAGCGAATATTGCCAGACAGTAGCTCAATAAAAGCTGTTGCCATTTCCTGATGGTTAAACAAAGCATCCATAAAATCAGCTTTGGGGATCAAAAATAACTCTGTATCCGTTAAGGTAGCTGCGTTATCTGCATAGCTTACCCCACAGCACAAGCTTTCGTAACCAAAGAAATCACCATCTTTATAAATATTAGAAGACAGTTCCCTGCCATCCTTAAAGCGTTTATAGGTTTTCACCTGTCCACTTTTAATCAAATACAGATAAGCAGGTTCATCATTTTCTACATAAATCACCTGTTTGTTTGCAAAGTTCCTACCCTTTCCTTTTTGTTTCAGCTCTGCAAAAATAGTCTGCAAATCCTTAGGTGCCGCCTTAAAACCCACGGTTTGGCTTTTCTTTTTTAGTCGACTTTCAATGGCATTAAACAATTCCAAATCATCAAAAGGTTTGGTCAGGTAATCATCAGCACCCATTTCCATCCCTTTACGCATATCAGCCCTTTCGGCCTTTGCTGTCATGAAAATAAAAGGAATACTGGCCAGTTTAGGGTTTTTACTTAGCAAGTACAACACACCATAACCATCCAGTTCGGGCATCATGATATCGCACAGGATAATGTCTGGTGAGGAACTTAGCGCCATTTCTACCCCTAGTTTACCATTCTTGGCCGATAGTGCTTCATAGCCAGCTAAGGTCAATACTTCTACCGTACCTTCTCTAATGTCGTCGTTGTCTTCTATAACCAGTACCTTCTTCATGATCTTTTATTTATATTGATGAAACAGCAGATTTCATTTTATTTATAACAATTACTTTCATTCCGCACTAACCAATAGTCAGTATATCAAGCCCCAGCATCCCCTCTACGTTACCTTAAACCCCGACCTTGGCTTTTACGGTTACCATAACAAAAGCCCTAGCAACTCCTTTAATAGCAAAAGACGCAGTCGGTGACTTTTGCTCCCTTTTGGTCACTCAAAAGGGAGTGCCAATGCCTGGCATAAGGGCAGGCAAGACTAAAGCTTGGGACAATAAGTCTATTGTTCTTTTTCAAAACTAAACTTCAAAGTAAAGGTTGTTCCTTTATTTTGCTCCGTTTGACAAACCACCGTACCATTCATTAGCCCTACATATCGTTTTACAATATTAAGTCCAAGCCCAGTGCCTGGGATATCGCCCGTATTATGTGCCCTAAAAAAGGGCTCAAACAAATTCACCTTGTCTACTTCTGGAATACCAATCCCATTATCCTTCACCTCTACAATCAGTTCGTTTTGTTTCAGTATGGTGTTGAACTGGATCATGGTATTTTCGCCCGAATACTTAATGGCATTGGAGATCAAGTTGATGATACAGTTCTTTAATAGGTTATGATCTAAAAACACCTGTGAACTAGTCCCAGTGTGCTCGTATACAATCAGCTGATTTTGCTTACTGATCAACTGCATTTCCTCTACAATCTCCTCCGCAAAAAATATAATGTCGAACCAATTGGCGCGAGGTTCTACCTTGCCAGCCTCTAACTTCTCTAAGGATAGGAAATCATTAAGGATTGTGGTGAGGTTGTTAATGGCATTTTTGATCTTCGAAGTATGCTTTTCTACATTGGCCTCATCATGTTTAGAGCTATATTTATCAATCAGCGAAGCCGAAAGCTGGATAGAACTTAAGGGCGTTCTAAATTCATGCGATGCCATCGATACAAATCTTGTTTTCAACTGGTTAAGCTCCTTCTCCTTTTCAAAAAGTGCACTTACATGTTCTTTAGCAGTTTCTAGTTCGTTGATAGAACGGATGAGGTCTTGTGTACGTTCCTTGATTTTCTGTTCCAGCTCTTCCGTATAGCTTTTGATTTTAAGCTCATCCTCTTTTTGCCTACTCAAATCGTGGATAAAACCCGTAAAAATGCGTCGATCGGAGAATTTCACTTCACTTACACCTAACCTGAAAGGGAACCTAGAACCATCCTTACGTTGGCCTTGCACCTCCCTACCAATTCCAATGATATGGCGTTCGCCTGTATGACGATAGTTGGCAATGTACTGATCATGCCTTGCCTTGTCAGGCTGTGGCATCAATACCGAAACGTTTTTCCCTATCAGTTCACTACGCTCATAGCCAAACAAGGTAAGCGCCGAAGGATTAATATGCTCAATGATCCCAAACTCGTCAATGGTAATAATTCCATCAATAGCATTCTCGATAATCGCATTTAACAATTTGGCTCTTTCCATGTACTTATTTCGAATTGAAGTTCAAAGTTAAAATTTTAGGCAATTGGTTTTTTCGTTTTTTGGTTGGTTTGTTTTTTAGGAACTAGGGATTAGTCCCGATCCTTCGGGATGGGTTATTCGCTTAATTGTTTCATTTGCATTGTCTCTTATCTCCCTCTCCGAGAGCCTGCTCCGACAATTTTCGGAGCGGTAAGGGGGAGGAAAGTGTCCATCAGTTTTAATCCTCCCTCTTAATCTCCCTCCAAAGGGAGAAATTGTTCAGCGCTATTGACCACAATCACGTCATTATCAAATCAATCCAATCATCTCATTAGCTAATTACCACCTAAGTCTTTGCTCCTTATTCCTTACTCCTAATTAAAAACCACTTTCTCCAATCTCTCTTCTGACAAACGAAGTTCCTTTAACACCTTCACATTGGCCAGCTCCGCAAATAAACCTTTATAGTAATTAATCCCTTTATGTAACTGATCCTTAAACCCATCCAAGTGTTTCTTCTTCTTCTCGTTGATATCGTCCCAGTAGCGTTGAATCTCCGCTTGTAGGTAATCAATGTACAAGTTCAGTTCATTCACAAACACATGCGGACGTTGTACTTTTTCCAACAGGTTAATGCCTCCGTAGATGTGCTTTACCATTTCATCCAATGAGTATACCTTATTGAAAAATGCCAAATTGGGTCCAGGACAAATGGCTACTGCTTTGCTTTCCTTAGGCTTTAGCATATTGGTTTTGATATAGGTAGAAGTACACAAACCTTCGCACAAACACACCTTCTCGGTAATGCGTTCGTAGGCTTTTTGATGAGCTTCTTCATCTAAATGTTGTGCCGACAACTCCTTTAACTTAAACTTTTGGTATTTGCTGGAAGCCGTACAAATGGGTTCTTTGGTAAACTCGGTATTGGTACACAAGTATTTCTTGGTGCAAGGACTTCCAGGTTTTCCAGCGGCAATGCGGTCCAAACGTTGTTGCTCGGCACTGCTGTACTTGAAATTGTTAAACAATACCCCTAATGGCGATGAATTGCTCAAATAATAATCCTTTTGCTCTGCTTGTGCCAATTGCTGTAAAGTTTGCTCATCCACATTAGTTACCTCGGGCACCAACAAAAACGGACTACCCCATCCTGTGGCATCTAAACGGTAGTACTTTAACAAAAATTCGTTTTCCTGCGCTGTACCAATGCCTCCCTGTACTGTAATGCGCTGCTTTGGCATGTTGCTAATGCTGATATTCTTTTGTTCCAAGGCTTTACGGTAGAGCGTCTCCAGCTCTAACAGCATCAAACCACGACTTTGTTTAAACTCTTCTAAAATGGGTCCTAGCAAGAAACCATCAGTGGCAAAAGCATGTCCACCACAGTTTAAACCCGATTCTATCCTAAACTCCGATACCCATAACCCCTTTTTCGCCAGAAACTTTGCTTGGATCAAGGCCGAACGGTAGTCGCTCACTTTTAGAATAATACGCTTGTCAAACTCACCCTCACTGTCGGGATTAAAACCTTCAAATCTTTCGATATAACTGTATAAACGGGGGTTCATTCCTGCAGAAAGTACCACAGAAGCCTTTAATTCACTTTCGGCAAAAGCCTTAAGCGCAGCTAGGGCATCCGTGTTCTCATCGCCTAAATAAGTGCCGTCTTTATCGAAGTTCAGCTTATCTACCTTGGCCATAATGTTCACGTCTATGCTGCCTTTTTTCATCCGCTGACGTAAACGATCTTGGAAGATTTTTTTCCTTTGTCCTTCTGGATACTCCATCATCAGTTCATAACCGTGTTTGGTCACCGAACCTTCGGGCAGTAGCTCAAAATAGCGACAAATATCACTCCCTGGCACAAAATCTTGTTGTTTAAGTACTTCAAACTGCTCATCTACCAACTGATTAAGCAAGTTCAAATAGGCCGTGATACGCAAAACACGACTATCCGTCACTTTCTTTTCAATAGGATGATAAGGGATTTGGTTCAACTGCGAATGGTATTTACGCATGCGCTCGGTCAGTTCGTCATCAACAATAGAAACTACCGAGGAGATACCATAACGGGCAACTTTTAAAGGAGTATCAATGGAAAAGCCTAAGCCTAAAACTGGAATATGAAATTGATGGGGCATATAAAATGAGGTTCTACTTTTCCGTCAAAATTATTGACCTTGCTCACCTTTTTGCCGTTTGTTGGTCACATTAAAAAGTGATTTAAGTCATATTTAGGAACTAGGGGTTAGTGACTAGTTGTTAGTTATGAGTTGCGTGTTACGAGCTATGGGTTATTCGTTTAATTGTTTAACTGGTTAATCGTAGTACATTCCGCTCCTATATCGTCATCCTCGCGTATGCGGGGATCTTAAAGCGCATTTCTATAAAGCTATCCTTTCTACCACATTAAGATGCCCAATCAAGTTGAGCATGACGTACTATTAATGCCACAAGCTAAACAAATACCCAAGTCTTTATTCCTTGCTCTTTGCTCCTTATTCCAAATACTAGCCCCTAATCCTTTCTATCGTATTAAGATGCCCAATCGAGTTGAGCATGACGTCCTATTAATGTCACAAGCTAAACACCCAGTCTTTATTCCTTGCTCCTTACTCCTAATTCCTTATTCTTTATTCTTTATTCCAAACACATATTCAAAGATCTCTCTCCCGAAGTCTCGGGGTCGAGATGACGTACTATGATCGCAACTGTTCCCATTATCAATTCTATGTTAAGCCCAACTGTTAACATTAACACAATGATAATATACACTTAACCTTACAATGCCCTAGTTTTGCAGAAAAGCCAATTCCATGAAGAAAGATAAACAGAAAGCCCAAATCAAAGCCGATCGCAAAAAAGCAGAGAAAGTAATTAAGGCAACCCTTGTTACCGAACTCACTACCGTAGCCAGCAAGTTCGCTGAGCCTTCAAAGAAATTAAAGAAATTGATTGAAAAAACAGCATCAGCATTTGCCAAAGAAATCAATAAAAATATTAAGCCTACTGAAAAAGCAACTACTGAGAAAACAGTAGAAACTGCAGCAGTTGCAGCCCCTGCTAAAGTAAGCAAACCACGTGCTACCAAGAAAACAGAAAAGGAAACAGCAGAATAGTTGTATTAATTTATTGCACATAAATAGCTGTAGCGGTGTTAATTGCATCACTACGGCTATTTTATTTTACACGCTATTGGTTTAAAATTTGAAATTCGATTTCATTTAGCAAATAATTAATTGCAACTTTGTGTCAATAATGAAAAGGAGGACAACATATCGTAAAAGGGCAGCAAATCAATTTGCGGCATTTTTGTTAACGATATTGTTTTTGGCCATTCCATTGGTGCAAACCCTACACTCGCACCACACCAGTAATCTTTTCAGTAAAAACAATACAGAGAAATCATTTACCGATGCCAATGAGAAATGTCTCATTTGTGAATACACTGCCGAATTAAAAGGCAAGCAAATTCTCATGAGCTACCCTCCAGTATTAAATGTACCTACGCAAGTATGTGCTGAACTTAACAGTTTTGTATATACTCGAATTTATAAATTCACCCTACAGAACTTCTCCAATAAAGGCCCTCCTAGCCTTTTAGCTTAATTCCCTTTTTTAAGGCAAGTTCCCATGGGAATGTTCTGCCTGTAATCCACTTAATTTTTTATTTGAAAATGCCCTTTGGCACTTTCTCCAACCTATTTCTTGTTTTTGGCAATCAGTTGTGTTATAGGCTAAACATCATTGTTTTGCACTAGTCCTGCTATAAAGCCAAATGCTAAGACCAATTGTTTCTGATGAAAAAATGGTATGCATTATTTTTTAGCTGCTTTTTAGCGAGCTACGTTTTGGCGCAAAGTACTGAAGTGTCGGTGTACGTAAGTACTACCCAGCAAACTGCTGTTAAGAGCGCTAAAGTATTTTTAAACCAATCGACTGTAGTTACAGATGCCACTGGAACCGCCGTACTCAAAAACATCCCTTTGGGAAATTATGTGCTAACAGTACAGGCCACGGGCTATGCCGATTACGAAAAGCGTGTACAGATTACTGCTGCCAATAAGCATATCCATGTAAAGCTTAAACCAGAAATCACGGAACTTAAAACTGTTGAGATCAGCAGTAATGCCCAAAATATCAGAAAAAATAGCGAAGCCAGAAGCATAGAGGTGGTAGACCAGCGCTTTGTACAACAACACTTGGGTGGCAGTTTAATGCAAACCTTAGACCGCCTACCAGGCATTAGCAATATTGGCATTGGTTCTGGTCAATCGAAGCCCCTTATCCGTGGTTTGGGCTTTAACAGAGTGGTGGTGGTAGACAAAGGCATTAAGCATGAAGGGCAGCAATGGGGCGCCGACCATGGCCTGGAAATTGACCAGTTTGCCGCTGGAGAAATTGAGGTCATTAAAGGTCCTTCATCCTTTTTATATGGTGCTGATGCCATTGGAGGGGCCATTAACCTTAAACCTGTTCGCATTGCGATGAACCAAGGTCTGGGAGGAAGTGTTAATTTGATTGGCAAGTCTAATAACGACCACTACGGTACTTCTATTAACCTTTTTGGCAGTAACAAGAAGTGGTTCTTCGACAGTAGAATTACCTACCAAAGCTATGCAGATTACCGTGTACCTACCGACACGGTTTACGTGTACGACTTTGCAGTTGGCCTTCGTCAAAACCGATTACGCAATACCGCAGGCCGAGAAACTGGCCTACATTTTAATACTGGATATGTAGGTGAACATTTTAAAACCTCACTATATGCCAGCAACAGTTTCGCTAAAAGTGGATTTTTTGCCAATGCCCATGGTTTAGAACCTCGTAGGGTTGATCAGGCACTGCATGATCGCTCCAATCGTGATTTGCTTTCGCCTTACCAACGGGTTAACCACTTTAAGCTCATTAGTCGCACAGAAATTAGCCACCCCACCAGCAAAACCGAATTAGAATTGGGCTTTCAGCGAAACTTTAGACAGGAGTTTAACCACTATGTCAACCATGGCTATATGCCACCTGTTTATCCTTCCAACATGGCCATTCCACAGCACTTGGAACGGGAATACGACAAGTTCATTTACTCGGGTAATTTGAGGCACAGTTTCATGTTCCAACAGCATCAGCTGCAAGTTGGTTTAAATGCCGATTATCAAGACAATGGTATCAGTGGTTGGAGCTTCTTAATTCCAGGTTTTAAACAGTTTAACACTGGGGTGTTTATGTATGATAAGTATGTAGTGAACCATCAGCTCATTTTGCATGGAGCCCTGCGTTACGATTACGGACATATCCAATTTGAAAGATATGATGATTGGTTCACTTCCGAGCGGAAAGAAGGCAACATTACGACCATTGAGCGTTTAACTCGTGCGGCTAGTTTCAGTAGAGATTTCAACAGCTTCGTATGGTCGGCGGGCATGAACTATAACTCTGGCAAATTGGGTTTCAAAGTAAACATTGGCAAAAGTTTCAGAATGCCTATTGCTAAAGAACTGGCAGCTAACGGGGTTAACTATCATTATTTCAGTTACGAAAAGGGAAATGCCAACTTAAATGCCGAGGTTGCCTATCAGGCCGATTTAGGCATTAGCTATACCGAAAAGAAATGGACTGTAAGTTTTAGTCCATTTTACAACTATTTCCCCAACTACATTTATCTTAATCCAACCCCCCACCACGATTATTATTACGGTGCAGGTAACCAAGTCTTTGAATACACCCAAAGCCGTGTAATGCGTTATGGCGCAGAGCTAAAGGCCAATTACCAATTGATACCTAGTTTAAGCACTGAGTTTTTGGGCGAGTACCTGTACAGCGAGCAATTATCGGGTAACAAAAAGGGATTTACCTTGCCTTTCTCTCCTGCTCCATCGGCGCTCATTAACCTTACATGGTCGCCAAAAATATCAGACAAGCTACACAACAGCTACCTATCAATAGATTACCGTCTTACCGCTCCACAAAACAACATTGTGCCCCCAGAAAAGAAAACCCCTGGTTACCAAATCGTGAATGTGCAAATGGGCACCACTTTAAGTTTGAACAAACAAGTGTTTGAGCTAAGTGTACAGGCACAAAACCTGCTCAATGCCAAATACCTTAACCATACCAGCTTCTATCGCTTAATAGAACTGCCAGAAGCCAGTCGCAACATCATCTTATCCTTAAAAATGCCTTTTAAAATCAATTAAATAAATCACTAACAAACCATTAGCATGAAAACAAAACATATGCTGGTTGCCTTTCTGGTCTTGGCAGGCACCTTTACCGCATGTAAAAAAGACAAAGCTGAGCCCGAAGCAACTAAACCTAGTGTCCAAAACGTTGAAATTGGATATGCCAATAATAAACGGGCAATAAGAGGCCGAGATTTTCACCTGAATGCTGATGTATTGGCAGGGAGTAAAATCACTTCGGTAATGGTCAAAATTCTACAGAAAACAGGTCAAACTTATTCGGCCAATTGGAAACTAGAAATTACTTGGGATGAGTTCAAAGGTATAAAAAACACCAATGTACACAAGCACTTTACCATTCCAGCCGAAGCACCAGAAGGTACCTACGACTTCTTTTTTATTGTGAACGATGAAAATGGCAGCAAACTGGAGCTTAAGGAAGATTTCGTGATTGTAGATGCGGCAAATATGCCCGTAGATCCTATCGTAGATCGGGATATTTTCTCCAGAAATGGTACCATGATCTACTACATGAATACTTACGTAGAAAATCCTTTGGCCTTTAAAAAGAATGATGAGTTTACCGCACGTACACAAATCAAACAAATTCAAGGCGATGGCATCCTGTACACTGTGCTCATCAATAGAAAACTGAACTATTTCCCTGAAACCGTAAGTCAGTTAGATCCTAAAAAAGGGATCATCATTTCTAAAGTAGAACATAAAGGCCTTGGTCCTGCGTCAAGTATTTCTACCATCAAAAAAGTCAATGGTGTATGGGGCGGCGACTCCATCTTTATCGGCGCAGAAAAGGATGGTATTGGTAATGCCATTTCTGGCGAAAAAGCATGGGCTTCAGGTCAGTACAACTTGGTCATCCTATACCATAACTCCACCTACAATGTGAGTACACACAAGTCAATTCCCATTACCATTAATTACGAATAACCCTATTCTCAAACAATTTAATATCAAATCTTAATAAAAATGAAAACAAACAATTTTCTACTCTTAGCTTTACTTTTTGTTACTGTATTAAATGCGTGTAAGAAAGACAATGATGAAGTGATTACACCAGCACCTAAAATCACTGGACTTGAGATTGGAAGCAACAACAACAAAACTGCTTACCCTGGCAACGATTTGCACGTGGAAGCTGCCATTGAGGCACAAGGCAATATTGCAGATGTAAAACTAGAAATTAATCCAGTAAGCGGTACAGGTTGGAAACTAAGCACTACTTATACCGACGGCTTTAAAGGTTTAAAAAATGCAGCGTTCCACAAACATATCGACGTACCAGCTACTGCTGCCGTGGGCAACTACAAAATAGTACTAACCGTTACCGACCAAGCGGGTAAAATCACTAAAATAGAATCAGACTTAAAAGTGGTGATTGACCCTACACTACCTTCGGTGGCTAACCTAGTGGTGGAATATGAAGGCAACGATGAAATTCATTTAGATGCGACCGTAAACGCCCCTGGCAAAATTGCCAAAGTAGTGGTTGAAGTACACGGAGGCACCTATAACAAGGAGTTTGAGTTTACCGATGCTGCCATGGTTGGACAAACTACCTACAAGTTCCACAAACACGTACATATCACTGGAGCACCAAATGGCCACTACCATATCCATGTTAAGGTAATTGACCAAGCTGGTAAAGCTATTGAAGTGGAAGATCATTTTGATAAAAAGTAAGGCAGTTGGCAGTTGGCTAAAAAATAGACTTACGAAGTTTTAGAAACTTCGTAAGTCTTCATCATAGCACTAACCGATTCCCTCTCCTTTTTAAGGAGAGGGTTAGGGAGAGAAAAGTACTTAGTAAAGGTCTATGCAATTCCTAGTAGCTGTCACCCCCAACTTGATCGGGTCCTAAAGCAATAAAAGGAAAACTTGTCGCGATACGCTTTAAGATCCTCGCATACGCGAGGATGACGATGTAGGAATAGAATAAGCTAGCCAATCTGCAATAATTAAATAAGCATAGTACAAAGATCTCTCTCCCGAAGTTTCGGGATCGAGATGACGACATAGGAAAGGAATAAACTAATTCCTAATGAACAAGCGAACCAATGAACTAGTAAGAAACACCCCGCCCGTTGGGCACGCCTCTAAAAGAGAGGAATTGTGGCTTAGCATTGTTCACACATGGCACGTCATCTCGACCTTGCGGAGAGATCTTTGAATCTGTGATGATAAAGAAATAGAATAAATTAATGAACAAGTGAATTAATCCCGAAGTATCGGGACAAGTACCCGAAGGGTTGGAATTGATCTCTAACCACTGAAACACCTGGTCTTTGGTCTTTGTTCCTTATTCCAAATACTAACTACTAACCACTAGTCACTAACCACTAAAATAAAATGAACAAATTAAAAATCACCAGCCTTGCCATCATCCTCCTTTTAGGTGTTGCAAGTGGCTGTAAAAAAGACAAAGAAGAGGTAGATACCATTTACCCTACCATTTCCATAGAAGCGGCAAATGCCTTCCCTAAACAATGTAGCATCCTTAAAAGAGGTGAGAAATTCATCTTTAGGGCTGATTTGTCGGACAACATTGCTTTAGGCTCTGTAAGTGTGGATATCCACCATAATTTCGACCAACACAGTCACAGCACCGAAGTATTAGGCTGTAATATGGATGCTAAAAAAACACCTATCAACCCTTTATTATACATCAAGGACTTCCCTATTCCAAGTGGACAAAAAAGCTATCAAATTGCACAGGAAATAGAAGTACCAGCCAATGTAGATCCAGGCGACTATCACTTTCTAATTAGGTTAACCGACCAATCAGGTTGGCAAACGATCAAAGGTTTAAGCATCAAAATACAATAAAACAAGTATTATGAAACCAATCAAGGCATTATTCATCATCTTATCGGTAACCTTTATGAGCAGCGGATGTAAGAAAGACCACCATCATGAGGAAGCCACTCCAGAGAAACCATTTGTGATTACTGAGCATTACATTGCTGGAACGCTTACGCAAAAAACAGGGAGCAAATACACCAGTGTATTCTTTATCCAACTTCTAAAAGACAACAAAGCTACCTTCATCAACTCCTCTGCTACCAACTTATCGGGAACCTATACGCTTACCGATACGGAGTTGGTTTTTGAAGTAACAGGCGGAAATGCCCGTATTGCCAAGTTTACCCTAGATAAAGACAAAAAAGTAACCACTGCCTATTACAAAGCACTCACCACAGAATATGAGGCTACTGGCGAATTGCTTCCTGTGAAGGAAACCAATGAGCTGACAGGAAAAACTTTCAAGGGCGATGAATATAAGATGGGCGAAGCAAGCAACAGGACTGGACTAAGCTATAGTTTCGGGCCTACAGCCTATGGTTCTGGCACCGATATAACCACTATCGATAAAACGACTAATAACTACACCCTTATTGGTGGTAGTGGATTTAAATATGTAAACGGCAGCAATGTAGAACTTGGCTATGTTTCCAATAAAAACCTCACTGTTTTTAGAGTAAGTGGCCTGTATTATTACGGAAATTACAATCAACAATAAATTAAAGATCGTTCGTTTAGGTTAGTTGCAATGGCCCCAGTGGATTCTGGGGCTTTGCACTTTTTCTATTCAAAAAAAAACTTCGTAAATCTTACTATCATAAAAAACCTCGTAGGTTTTGAAAACCTACGAGGTTTAATCGCCTGATAATGGCTTTACAGACTTACGAAGTTTAACTTCAGCTACTTGTTGTATTTTAAAAAGTGAAGTTGAGAGCTTCGCCGTTTAAAAACTTCGTAAGTTTTAATATCCCCAAAGCCTCTCAGGTTTCTAAAACCTACGAGGTTTGATCATTTGACTGTATCAACCTACTACTGTCCTGATCCAAAAACAGCACCGCTTTAGGATGTCTTCTTAATATCGTGGCAGGGTTTTCAGTATTGATTTCACTATTTAAGGTATGTGCTACCGCATTGGCTTTGGTTGGTCCAGGAACTACACAGTTAATGTAACTGGCACTCAATAAAGCAGGAATGGTTAAGGTAAGCGCTTGTTTGGGCACTTCACTTAAAGAAACAAAACAACCATCGTTCACTTGCTGTTGCCTACAAACCTCATCTAAAACAACCACTTTTACCATTTTGGGATCTTCAAAATCGGCCACAGGAGGATCGTTAAAAGCCAAATGCCCATTTTCTCCAATGCCCATACATACGATATCTACAGGATGTTTAGCTAATAAAGAGGTATATCTGTCACATTCTCCTTCAATATCTTGGGCATTACCATTTAAATAATTCACCGACTTGAAGTTGAACTGATCAAACAAACGTTCTTTCAGGAAATTCCCGAAACCCTGAGGGGCATCGACAGCCAAGCCAATATATTCGTCCATATGAAAAGCATTAATGCGCTGCCAGTCTAAGTTTTCATAGCGCAATGCTTCCAGAAATTCATTCTGCGAAGGCGCAGCAGCAAACACTACATTAATTTCGGGCTTGTTGTTCAGCAGTATATTTACCTCTTTGGCAAATTTCTCGGCAGCAGCATTACCCATGCTTTGGCGGTCTGCGTAAATTCTTACTTCTAATTTAGTTTCGGTAACACTAGTCATGTTTATTTAATGCGGTTTGGTTTAGGGGAATCTCCTTCCCCTATTTCAGGTTAATTGAATACAAATTTAGTATTATTCGTGTACGTTAACGAAACTATTTATAAATTGATTTAAACATCTACAAAGAACTAAAAACAATCACTCATTTAAGTCAAGTAAAAACGCAATAAGCAGCAGATTAACAGATAAAAAAGCTTTCCTATTTTTTGTTATTCTTTATATAGCATTCTAACAAGTAATTGGTATTTTTAGGGCTTCAACAAATCTAAACTTAACCAAATAGCATTACCCTCACATGAAACAAAAACTATGGCATACCATATGTCTAATTTTAATATGCGCTCACGCATATTCACAAAAGAATGCCACCCTACCCAGCGTTGATTTAACTTGGAAAATATTACAGCGTGGATATAACAACACGGCGGAAACACTCTCCGAACTTGTTATCACTAATCCTTCAGCACAATTAAGCTTCCCTTCAAAAGGCTGGACTATTTATTTCAATGCAGGAAATCCCCGTAATGCAAAACAAGATGCCCTTTTACTTAAAGTAGATCAAATTAATGGCGATTTCTTTAAGATTACCCCTCAAAAGGATTTTAATGGCATACCCGCCAAAAAATCAGTCAGCATACAAATTCTATCCAGAAACCTAAAGAACATTACTGATTTCTCCAAGGGATTTTACATTGTTTACGACGAACATCCAAATCAGCCGATAAGTTTAAAAGTAAAAGACATATCAGTTGTTGATGATAGCAAACAACAGAAGGAAATAGCGAAGCAAGCTTTTGAGCAGAACAAGCTGATTACCCCGCTTAAAGCAAATGATATCCCTCCTATTTTACCTAGTCCAGTAAGTTATGAAAGACTAGCTGGCAGTTTTCAGTTGAATGGAACTACCAAGATCATCACGGCTCCGAAATTCCAAAAAGAAGCACAGTTGCTAAAAGCCGAATTAAGCAAAGTACTGACTGTTGCTCCTGCTGTAGCTACTGCTGGAACTCAAAACATCATTTCAATACAGGAAAAAGCCATTACCTCTGCCGAAGGCTATGAGCTAGAAATCAGCGCTACCCATATCAATATTTATGCTTCAAATCCCGCTGGAGCTTTTTATGCCATCCAAACCTTAAAAAACCTACTGCCTGTTCAATCATGGAAGACTAAACAGAGTAATATTGCAATTTCAGCTTTACGAATTAAGGATGAACCGCGTTTTCAGCACCGTGCTTTCATGATGGATATTGCCCGTAATTACCTGCCAAAAACGCAAATACTGAAAGTTTTAGACGTACTGTCGCTATATAAAATCAATGTTTTCCATTTGCATTTTAATGATGATGAAGGTTGGAGAATTGAAATTGACGGTCTACCCGAATTAACGGAAGTAGGCAGTAAGCGTGGTCATACCTTAACCGAAGAGACACATTTGTTTCCTTCTTATGGTTCGGGTCCTAGCGTGAGCAATCGTTCGGGAAGCGGAC
The DNA here is from genome assembly GCF_016429065.1 of Pedobacter sp. ASV17. Classification (GTDB taxonomy): domain Bacteria; phylum Bacteroidota; class Bacteroidia; order Sphingobacteriales; family Sphingobacteriaceae; genus Pedobacter. The sequence goes on along the minus strand of NZ_JAELTX010000015.1, from coordinate 34,523 downwards.
ATTTAAGCAAAGCTGATTTTATAGAGATTTTAAAATATGCTACTACACGACATATCAAGGTTATTCCAGAATATGAAACCCCTGGACATGCCCGTGCCGCCATTAAAGCCATGGATGCCCGCTACCATCGTTTAATGAAAGCTGGTAAGCCTGCCGAAGCTAAACAATATTTATTGAGAGATTTGGAAGACCAATCGGTTTATACCTCGGTACAAGGCTTTAGCGATAATGTGATTAACCCTGCCCTGCCTTCTGTATACACTTTCATGAGAAAAATTATTGATGAAACCATTGCCATGTATGCTGCTGCAGGTGCGCCTTTACATACCATCCATTTTGGAGGTGATGAAGTGCCAAATGGTGTTTGGGAGAAATCGCCAGCGGTAAAAGCACTACTAGAAAAGGATAAAAGCATTGAAAATGTGGATGAATTATGGCACTATTATTTCAAAAATGTAAATGCCTTGCTAAAAGCTAAAAACCTTTACCTATCGGGATGGGAAGAGATTGGTTTAAAAAAACAATTGGTGAATGGCAGAAAGCAAATGGTACTAGACACTCGTTTTGTGAATGAGAACTTCCATACCGATGTATGGAATAACCTCAAAGGAAATGAAGATTTAGCTTACAAATTGGCGAACGCTGGCTACAAGGTAGTACTTACCAATGTAACCAATATGTACTTGGATTTGGCTTACAGTAAAGACTACAACGAAATTGGTCAGTATTGGGGCGGTTATGTAGATGTAGATAAACCTTTTAATTTCATCCCATTTGATTATTACAAGAACCAAATGGAAGACCAAAGTGGCAAACCCCTACCAAAGGGTCATTATGATGGTGTGGACAAACTGAATGAAAATGCCAAGGCTAATATTGTAGGTTTACAAGCGCCATTATGGGCCGAGGTATTGCTTAACGAAGGTCGTTTCGAGTATTTGTTCTTACCAAAGGTGATGGGCTTGGCCGAACGCAGCTGGGCCGCTAACCCTTCTTGGGCTACCGAAGCCAATGCTGAAACCAGTAAAGCTTTATATCAGAAAGATTGGTCGAGCTTTGTACACAGAATTGGAAAAACCGAATTGCCTAAATTGAACCATTACGCGGGTGGCTTTGAATATAGAATACCAACGGCTGGTTATACCGTTACTGATAACAAGGTAGCTGCCAATGTACTTTATCCAGGCTTGGTAATTCGTTACACTACTGATGGTTCTATACCAACAGTAAAAAGTAAGCTATACTCTTCAGCTTTACCTTATCAGGATAATATCAAATTGAGGGTATTTAATAATGAAGGAAGAGGCGGAAGAACCGTGAAGGTGATCAAATAAAACAAGATCTTTTTGATCAAAAAAGCTCTTAATCATTTTGGTTAGGGGCTTTTTTTGATTTAGTAATATCCAAGCAACCATAGCCCGTCATCTCGATCCCAAACTTCGGGCTCGAAATAACGATGTTGTAGGGAAGATATTACACCATATTAGAAAGCCTCCCCCTGCCCCCTCAAAGAGGGGGATATGGTATAGTGCCTAACAAATGAATAAAGAATATTTGAGCTGCTTCGCAAAGTTTACAATGACGCAGCTATTTTCGTCATTTCGAGCAGAACGCAGTGAAGTCGAGAACCGAAGCTCAACGTAGTTAAATCTTTGAATGTGTATTTGGAATAAGGAATAAGGACTGGGCGTTTAGTTACCTTGTGCTACTCATAGTACGTCATGCTCAACTTGATTGGGCATCTTAATGAGATAGAAAGGATTAGGGGCTAGTATTTGGAATAAGGAGCAAGGAGCAAGGAAGAAGGACTGGGTGTTTAGTTACTTTGTGCTGCTCATAGCTCGTCATGCTCAACTTGATTGAGCATCTTAATGCGATAGGAAGGATTCGATTGATAGTGCTCGTTTTAAGATCCCCGCATACGCGAGGATGACGATGTACCTTTTGTCATTCCGAGGGAAGCGCAGCGACGAGGACCGCGAAGCAGCTACGAAGTAAATCTCTAATGAAGTTTTACATAGATCCTTCGCTGAGCTCTGGATGACAAGGTAGGAGAAGAATGACAAAGTAGTCGAGATGATGCTGTAGAAACAGAATAAACTAATTCCTAATGAACCAATGAATCCCAAAGGGGGCGGGCCTGTACCTAACCCCTAACTCCTAGTACCTAATCAAAAACACCCCACCCGTTGGGCACCCCTCTAAAAGAGGGGAATTTGGGACTAGCCACTAACCCCGAAGTATCGGGACTAATCACTAGCAACTAATCACTAGCAACTAACCACTAACCACTAGCTCCTAGCCACTAACAAAAACCAACTCCCCAAAAAAGTCTTTCCTATGAAAATCAGGTTGTTCCGCTTCAATCATGTTCCAAGTAAGGAAATGAGGCTGAGGCAAACCATCACCGCACTTGTAAAAATTGCCTTTTGCGTTAAGGCGATGAAAAGAACTGATCTGATGCTTCGTAAAAATCTCTTTCGGAATCACCAACATAATCTCCCAATCAAAACCTTCGTTGCTATTAATGGTACTATTAGCGTTAATTTTAGAAGAAAAACTCAACTGCTTAATCACTTCTACAGGCAATAGTTCCCTATCCAGCCTGTCATTTCCATAGCCAATTTTGGTAAATCCTAAGCAGTTAAATTCAAGGTTGTAATAACCCTCGTCATCAAAAGCGATAAAGAGCTCCACGCAGCTGTCATTGTGGATATTACCGTTAGTGCCTTCATTGGCAACCAGGTATTGCTCCGAAATCACATATTTTAACAATATCGCATCGCCATTATGTGCCATTACAAACTTGGCTTGGGCATCAGCTTGGTAGACAGGCCAAGGATTACAGTCGATAGCGGCTGCCTGTAAACCATCCATCAACTGATTTAGTTTATCTATTTCCTTAAGGTTATGGGTCTCTAAAAAAGGAATCTCTAATCTTCTCACACTTATTTCTTTTAGGTATCGGCTTTAAACTTTTACTTCATCTTTGGTATACACCAAATTTCCTTTTACAATGGTGCTGGCAATGTTAATGTCTTCATCAAAAATAACCACATCGGCATCTTTACCCTTTACGAGTTCCCCTTTTCTATCGGCAATATTCAAAATTTTGGCAGGTGTAGCACTCGCCATTTTTACAGCATCCAATAAAGACACTTCTGCCAAGGAAATCATGTTACGCACTAACCTATCCGTAGTGGCCACACTTCCTGCAAAGGCCGTACGATCTGGTAATTTGGCCACTCCATCTTCAATAATCACTTCTAGGCCGTCTTTTAAGCTTCCTAATATGCTTTTACCTTCGGGCATCCCCGCTCCTCTCATGGCATCGGTAATCAAGGCCGTATGTTCGGCTCCCTTGATTTTATAAATCAGTTTGAGCAAAGGAGCTGGTAAATGGACACCGTCCACAATAATCTCCACGGTCATATCATCTAACAGATAGGCACTTTCTATAGCACCCGCATAACGAAAGGCATTTCTACGTGATACTCCCGACATACAAGAATAGAAGTGCGTAGCATGGGTAAAACCTACTTCATATGCTTTCACTACTTCCTCGTAAATGGCGTCAGTATGGGCAATGGCCGCTAAAACACCATGCTGTTTTAAAAATTGACCAAAGGCCAAAGTCCCTGGCAGTTCAGGCGCAGCACTCCATCTTTTAATATGTTTTGAAGCCGCTAAAACTTCCTGATACTCCTTAGGGTCGGGATTACGGATATACCTTGGATCTTGTGCGCCCTTTTGCGACATGGCAAAGTAAGGCCCTTCAATGTGGATGCCCACAAAATCGGCACCCGAATGATTAACGGCATCTGCTTTTTCATAGATATCCAAGGTAGCAAGCAGGTCTTCCTTTTCGCAACTCAAGGTGGTAGGCATTAATGCTGTAGTGCCATATTTAGCATGGGTTTTGGCAATCTCCAAAAAAGCCTCGAGGGTGTTATCCATAAAATCATGACCGCCACCACCATGTACATGCATATCTATAAAACCAGGTGATACGTATTTGCCTCTGGCATCTATTTCCAAAGCACCTTCTACCGAGATGTTATGTTTGCCCACTTCGGCTATCTTTCCATCGGAAATGACCAAAGTACCCTCTTTCAGCACTCCTGCGGGAGTAATGATTTGGGCGTTGAATATTTTAATTAAGTTACTCATGGAGATTATTTTTGGTTGGTCCAACTTTTCAGTTTGTGACCATAGAAAGCGTAAAAAATCAAATAGGTATAACAAGGTATCAGTACCCAGTAAGCTTCTCTTAAGCTGTGCTGATCGGCCCAATAACCATATAACAAAGGCATAATGGCATTGCCACAAAGCCCCATAATTAATAATGAAGCACCTGTTTTGATGAAACGACCAAGGTTATCCAAGGCCAATGGCCAAACCCCTGCCCATATCATCGAATTAGCGAAACCCAACAGCACAATGAACCATACGGAAATATCGGTCTGGTGACCAAACAACGTCATTCTTCCTGAAAACAACAGTATACAACAGCTTAAAGCCAAGCCCAGTAAGGTGCATATCTTTAGTGCGTTTAACTGCGACAATACTTTGGGGATAAAGGTAATTCCCAACAAATAGCCTATAATGGTAGCCGTAAGCGTATAGGATGGAAAAGTTTTGGCTTCCATAAAATCCATTCCGTGATGCGTTGCATAGTTGACAATGCTATCCACAGCAATTACCTGCGAACCTACATGAAAAAAAATGGCAACTGCCCCGAGCACTAAATAGGGGAAGTCTAAAATGCTGTTCTTACCTTCATTGGCACTTGATACTTCTTCCGTTTCGGTTTCTGTGTCTATCTCTGGCAATGGCGAAAGTCTTACAAAAAAGCCTAAAAGCAATAGCAGTACCGCTACGATACCATAAGGCCATACCACACGCTGGATCAGTTCATCTAAAGCTTGCGCTTTTTCAATGCCCTGCATCAATGCTATTTGTTTGAACAAAGCACTATCCGTTGGTCGCAATACCACCGCAGAGAAAAGCAATGGGGCCAAAATACCAGCCATTTTATTGCAGATGCCCATGATACTGAAACGTTGGGCTGCCCTTTCCTTTGCGCCTAAAATAGTAATGTAAGGATTGGCAGCGGTTTGCAAAATGGCTAAACCAATGCCAAGGGTAAATAATCCCGTTAGAAAGATGCCATAAGTTCTTGTTAGTCCAGCGGGTATGAATAATAAGGCCCCGATACACATTGCCCAAAAACCATACATCATGCCCCGCTTAAAACCTACCTTTTTAAGTAAATAACCAGCAGGCAACGACATGACCAAATAGGCAATATAAAATGCAAAAGCTACCAGATACGACTCAAAGTGATTGAGTTCGCAAGCTATTTTAAAGAATGGGATAAGGATCGCATTGATCCATGTTACAAAGCCAAAAATGAAAAACAACAGACCTATAATAGAAATAGATATGGCGCTATCCCGTTTGGACAAACTACTTATCTGTACCGCTTTATTCTGCTCCATCGTTTTTTACTTGATCAATTTTTGAGACTTCGCTTCCCCTACCAGCGTGGTCAAAAGTTCTAAAAATAAGTTGACTGCGCATATTCACGGGCTGGGTATATAACGGACTTTTCAGTGTGGGTACCGAACCATCTGTGGTATATCTAATGCTAAAACCTGGCAATTGTACATTGGCCGAAACACTAGCTCCGTTTACCTTTAAACCTGGTTTAGGTACGCGATAACTAAAACCACCAGCATAATGGTTAAGTCTTTTCAATTCTCTTTTCCCTAATAAGTTGTAAAAAGCAGATAATGAATGAGCATACAATTCCTTAGCTTTGGTTTCGTCGGTTTCTTCCGCCCAATCTGGGCTTTTTGACCAAGCTCTCTCAGCTAAAGCCAATAATCTTGGCATGAGTAAATATTCTAAATGATGGTTGTTTTTAATGGTTTCAGACCATAGTTGACCTTGCAGCCCAACAATGTTACTTTTGCCTACGTCGGTAAGTTTCTGTGCTTCGTTCAACACTTTTTCACTCAGCTGTCGGCCCAAGTAATTTTTCTGCTGATTTTTAAGGTAGTTATAAGGGATAAAGTTAAAAGGCTTGTCAAGTTCTGTAAAGCCGCCCCAATAAAAGCCTGGTTCTTCAAATTTCTTGAAATAGGCCATGTCAAAGTAAAAAGTACTTACAAAGGAAATAACCACCTTATAATTGCCATTAGCTAAACGATAGGCTAAATCTTCGTTGCCCAATAGGTTGTTCCATACGTTTACATGTACATTCTGATTGGCAAATTTATCGTTCACCAACCACTTGGATTTACCATTTTCAATGGCTTTTTTCAAGCCTACCTCTTCCCATCCCGATAGGTACAAACCTTTCTTTTTTAACATGGTACTTACCTTGCCAAAATAGTAATCCCAAAGGTCGGCAGTGGTTTTAACGTCACTATTACTTTGTTTTAAGCTATTAAAAGCTGGCGACTTTTCCCAAACCCCTTTAGGCACTTCATCGCCACCGAAATGAATGGTACTTAATGGTGCTCCAGCTTCGCGATACATGGCAATGATTTCATCAGTAACTGTTTCTAAAAAATGATACACCGAGGGCATTGCCACATCCATTACATTGTCGTTCCATTTCTGTACCGAGCGGTAAACAGATTGGTCTTCAAAATGATGGAGCAAGTATTGTTCTGCAGCTGCTTTATCGCCTTTTTTCATCAAAGCCTTATAGCGATGATCCATGGCTTTAATGGCCGCTCTGGCATGTCCAGGGGTTTCTATTTCTGGAATTACCCGAATATGCCTAGCCGTAGCATAGCGGAGAATTTCCTTAAAGTCCTCTTTACTGTAGTAACCACTTCCAGGAAGCTGGTCTATGTAAGGTCCAGAGCCATATGATGGTTGTAAATGGCTACCTTCTGCATCAGGATGCGCTCTTTTAGCCCCTACATTGGTCAGCTCAGGTAAGGCGGGAATTTCCAAGCGCCAACCCTCATCGTCGTTAAGGTGAAAATGCAAGGTGTTGATTTTGTACAATGCAAAAACATCTAATAGTTTTAATATTTGTGTTTTTGGCTGAAAATTCCTCGCCACGTCGAGCATAAATCCTCGGTAACCAAAGCGGGGACTGTCCTTTACTTCTACCCCTGTTAAAACAATCGTTTTATTCTTGTTGCTTACAAATGCCGCAGGATCAATTAAGGTTTTAAGCGACTGAATGCCATAAAAGATACCCGCATTGCTACCTGCTTTAATGGTAACGGCCTTTTCGTCTACTGTTAGGGTATAAGCCTCATTTGCCGAACTATCATTTAACAAACTAATGGTTGGCTTAGCTCCCGAGCTCAGCTTACTTACCTTAATTTTTTCACCAAATAGTTTAAAAAAATCGTTCGCCAGTAAATTGGCTTCATTTTCAAAACCAGTTTCGTAACCTATACTAAGGTTTGAGCTTAAAGTTAAGGACTTGCCATTTTCTACATACTCAACAGGTGTTGGAAATACCTTGGTCAATTTGCTTTCGCTAATATTTGAGATACTTTGGTTGGCATTAAATATCATTTCGGGCGTCGTTTCCTTATCGCCACCAACCCTAAAAAATTTCTTCTGATCTGGTGGTGCTACAAAGCCAACTGCTTTGAAAGGCACAATCTCGTTGTTAACGTCCCAAACAAGGTAAAAGCCCTGTGGCGAATCGGAAGTATTTACCATCCATGAGTTGGATAGCATTTCATATTTCAAACTCTCGCCAGGCTTAAGCCCCTCAAAGTTTTTGCCTGGTGTAAAACAAGACAAATCGCCGTTGAGGTGTGCAACGTTGAAGGGTTGGTCTGTGGTTTTAGGGGTAATTACTCTAATGAAATTGAAATACAGCTTCCATCCCGCCTTTGGCAAGACCGTTTTGCCCACATTTTTAATTTCTAGTACTGATAGCCCCTGTTCATCTTTCAGGTAATTGTTTTCCAACGGCTGCCAAGTAATGGCTAAATCTAATTGCTGAACCTTTTTGGTTTGTGCAAATACCACCGAACTGAGTATGCAAAGGATAATGCTATATAAAAATCTCATCTTAATCATTGGTTTTACTTCTAGATAATCGTTGGATCAAGAGCTTAATTTTTGCGTTTCTTAATTGGTTTTCTTGTTCAATTTCAGCGTCGTACAACGTATTTTTATTCAGTGCAATAAATCTTTTATCCAGCTTGGCCGTGTCTATCTGTTTCAACTGTTTAATGATTTCTGGTATTCTGCTCTCTTTAAAATCTACACTGTTCACCTCTATTTCCAAGGCCATGTAAGTAAGGTATTGCACCCTTATGTCGGCCATTAGGCGATAGTGCTCAAACTCTTCTTGGTTCTTTAAGGGTTTCAGTTGATCAAATTGTTTTGCGGCAATTTTCGCGCTGTCTAACAGCTGATTGATGCTTACATTCTTATTGCTGACTACCCCTTGGGTCACCTCGTAAGGAGCTGTGGTTAACGCTTTCCAAAAAATATTACTTTGCGCCTCGTCAAAACCATAATTCTTAAGCGTATAGTTTCTCACAAATTGGACCGCATTTAAGGGTTCTTTTGTCTTTAGGGCTTCAAAATAGGCATCAATAAGGATGTTAAACCCAGTGATAGGATACACACGTCTAATGGCATATAAATCCACAATGTCTCTGGTGGTTTCAAAAACTGGCGAATATAAACCAGAGGTTGACCATGAGGTGATGACCATGCCTTTGTAGCCAAAGTTTCGGGCTGTTGGAATGAAATCCTTAATATTCTTAAAGTGCTTTTCCCATTGGGTTAAGAAATAGTTATCGGGATGGCTTCTGATTGATGGTGAACCCCATATCTCAAAACCACTCTCCAATAGCTTGCTATGATCTCCAAACATGTTGGTATCCCAGCCGTAATTCCAATCAATAAAAATGGTTTGTTTTGGTAAGTACTTTAATGCATCAGGATATTTAATGGCAATGTCTGCCCATAATACTGGGGTTTTACCTAAGCTCACCACCAAATCGCAAAGCAGTTTAATATAATCGCCATATAAGCGTCCCTTGCCTAATTCTTGTGCTTTCTTTTTTGATTTTTCCGAATGTCCAAGCAAATAGGTTTCATCGCCGCCGATATGGATATATTTTGAGCTGTGCGTAGAAATCAGATCGGTGTACAAGTCTTTAAATAAGGCACGGTTTAAATCTTCCTGCAAGGGATCTACCTGCGAATAATCTTTTTGGTCTTCTCTTTGGTTCTTATATCGGTAATTACGCAGAATATATTCTACATGTCCAAAACTCTGTTGTAAAGGAATAACATCAATATTGATGGATTTACAATAGTTCACAAAATCAACCACTTCTTCTCTGGTATAGGCAAACCTATTGGCAATCATGGGGTGGTCTTTAAATGGATAGGTTGCTTCCCATTCCATCACCAAGGTGTTAATGCCGTTATCACTTAATTTCTTGGCAAATTGCTTTAAAGCAGGCATTTTCATCACCTGAATTCTAAGATCTAAGTGAAAACCTTTTACCGAAAAGTCGTTGTTTTTAGGCTTAGCCTGAGCTAAAACTAAACTTGCGAAGAGCACGAAAATTATACTGAGAATATATCCTTTTTTCACCTGAAATGCTATTTAATGAATTTGAAACTTTTGCTTTGATCGCCCATTACAACACGGGCAACATATAATCCTGCTGGAATATTGCTAAGGCTATAATGGTAGTTATTGATTTGTTTTTGATAACGGATTTTTTGGCTCAGCACTTTCTTTCCCGAAAGATCGGTAATGAGTACATCACCATTTCCATCAGCATTAGCAGAAGCCGAAATATGAATGGCATCACCTGCTTTCGAGAATTGGATGTCACTACTTAATTCAAAATTAAGCAAAACTGTCTTCTCAAAAGTTGTAGCTTTTCCATCCTTATCTACTTGCCTAATTTGGTAATAGTTATTGCCCGCCGCTGGGTTAAAATCCGTATAAGTGTAATTGTTTAGCGCTACAGATGTAGTTTTACCCGCTACTTTACCAATGGCCTCAAAACCGTTGGAGTTGTCCGTTTTCCTTAATACTTCGAAATAGTCATTGTCTTTTTCTGAAGAGGTTTGCCATTTCAAAAATGCGCTATTGGTCTTTTTAGTGGCTGTAAAATCTACAAAGCTCACAGGCAACGTGCTGGTAGGAATAAATTTAATATCAAAATTACCAAACCTAGTAGTGGCCAAAGCACCACTGGTACTTCTTACCCCCTGTACTAATAAACTGTTTAATTCTTCGCCAAGAGCTAACTCGCCAGTGCGTGGAAAATTAACTAATGCCGATGCTCCTGTAATTCTTACATCGTTTACCCAAATATTAAAGGTTCCTGATGGTAGTGTGTAGGTATTACTTCCCCTTACGTAATCGTGCGTACTGCTATGGTTGTTGGCATATATCTCCATGTTGTAATCGCCACCGTTTTTGCTAAAAGTAGAAGAGTTGATGGTAATCGCAGACCCATCGGTGCCACGATAAGAGAAAGTAATGGTGGTTGCCGTCATGTCCCATCTCAAATAATTGAATATACCTGGAAAATTACCACCTTGGAGAATGGCTGTATTGTTAAAAATGTTATTCCCTTCGGTAGCGCTGGCACTGTTTCCAAAAGCGTAGGTGATTGCACCCGTAGTTGCCGTAGTATTATCAAAAGACATTTTAAAGAACGTACTGGTCACTGCGCTTAAGCCTTGAATGTTATATAAAGATAATTTGTTGGGCGCAGCAGTAGAATTGCTTGCCGTTAAGGTAACTGATACTGGCGAACTATTCACCGCAAAACCTCCCGAAGAACTTGCTCCCGTGTATACTCTGGCATAACCACTGGTTGGATAAGCTAAAAACCCAGGAAGGGCGCTGGTAGATACCGACGATTTTGCCGTTCCCGTTGCATTATATGTACTGCCAATGTTTCCCGTACCACTACCAAAATCGTAATTAAACGGTGGCGTTCCTTCCCCCTGCCATACCCCCTGTGCCTCAACTTTAAAAAATTGAACCAGTAGTAACGACACTATAAGTAAAGTTTTCCTTTTCATAACGATGAATTATTTAGCAGCATTCATTTGAATATTACCTAAACTAAGGCTAAGTGCATTTGGTACGGAACCTTTACTGTGGTAGCCCTGAAATAAGAAGCTATTTAATGGTGCTTCTGGGGCCAATTCTCCACTTGCAGGAATACCTGCGCCACTTTCGGTAGTGATCAAATTACCATCTACCCAAATGTTAAAGGTGACTGGTGCCAAGTCATAGGCCTTACCCATTTTGGTATATTTTTGAGCTGTAGTGGCATTGTTGATATATAATTCTACCTGATGCTCCCCTGTTTTGGTAAAGCTATTGGCATTAATCAATTTATATCCATACGAGCCATTATTTAAGATACGATAGGAGAAGAAAACGGCTTTATTGGTGCTAAACTCCCAACGTAGTCCAGCAAATACTCCTGTAGCATCTGCACCCGTTAGCGAAGCTGTGTTTTTGAAAATGTTATTGCCCCTGGCATTGCCTATGCCAAAAACCACAGCACCATTTGTTGGGTCGTTGTCGCCTTTAAATGAAACATTAAAAAACAGGCTGGTTATCGGGCTTGCTTTTGAAATATCATATACGGCAAACTTATTTGCACTGGCATTGCTCGAAGCCTCTAAAACTAATTTAGCGGCGGCATCTTTTCCTTCTATTTTAATCGAACCACCAGCATTGGCACCTGTAGTGACCGCGGCAAATCCCGATGAAGGATAAGATAAGAAGCCTGGCGTTGCCGTAGATGAAACAGAAGTTTTAATGGCTTCGCCGCTGCTGAATTTATCTCCCGCATTACCTGTGTTCTTTCCTAAATTGTAGTTCCAAACAGTCCCCTTGCTGTCAAAAATACCAGCATCGCCCCAAGTTTTGGTTTGTGCTTGGGCTACTCCTAAAAATAGGATTAATGCTGCTGTAATATGTAGTCTTTTATTCATTTTTGTTTAGTTTTTTGGTTGTTTATTTTATTTAGCTTGATAAACGCCTGGAGTGAACTTGCTTAAGTTAATAGTGGTGCCAAAGAAATCTTTTACGCCTAAATCTGGCAGCCAGTAATTGCCTTCCATTTCATTTTTAGCCAAGGCTTTATTCAAAATTGGGCTGGTGGTCTTAAGTTTAAGGCCTGTTGTTGAGGCAAAACCTTTACCATAGTTCAACGGATTTACCAACTGCGGATCTGTAAAAATCCCTTTGTCGTCTTTTACATAAAACTTCTCGTAACCGAAATACACGTTGCCATTGAAAACAGCTGTTTGTCCACCCGATTTCACCACCAATTCTCCCTGTCCTTCGTGATAAAAAATATTGTTATAAAATTTAGAAGTGCTTAAGGCTTCATCGGCAATGACTACCGCCTCATGTGCCTTATTTAACACTACGGTATTGTTATGTGCAATGGCGGTTCCTCTTACATGGTTTGCCCAAACTGGGAAGTCAAATACATGCAGTCCTTTGATACCGTCGTTCACGCTTACATTATGTCTGATGATGGCATCCTCTGAGGTACTGGTGATCAGTACAAAACCTCCTTCATTATCATGTGAGTAATTGTATTGGATTAGGGTACGATAAGCATCTTCGTCGGCATCAAATGCCTGCCCATCTTTTCCACCTCTGGTATTGTACACTTCGTTGTATTGGAAAATGGTTTCATCGGTACTGCGGCACCATAAAGCAACCCCATACCTCACCAATTCCTCGTCTGCGTTATGTGTTTCCCACACTTCATTATGCTCTACCAATGCTCGGTAGGTATATCTCACAATCACTCCATCACCAGCGCAATGATGGATTTTGTTTCTCCTGATCACCAAATTGGTAATCGGTCGATTTCCCTTAACGGCCTTTTTACCATCTGTTAAATTGGTAAAGATTCCTAAACGTACCACATTTGCAATTTCACAGTCTTCAATCAGGATGTTATCGAACTTACTTTCGGCAGTACCAATAATCCCAATTCCACCTGTATTTTTCCCTTTCATTTCAAAAGAGTAATCGCCCATAATGTCGTGGATGTAGAGGTTTTTAAGATGGATATGCTTCCTTGAAGCACCGTTATCTTTTACCAGCACACCTAGCCTGCTGCCAATAGTGGTGGCATTATTGGTAATTTCCAAATGGTTAACTTCCCAGTAGTCTACATCTTCCAATTTCAATACTTCCGCTACTTTTCCTTCGCCATCTAGCAAGGCTTTTTTAGTGCCGTTGTATACCGAAACTACAATAGGATTTGCAGCATCGCCAGAGCCTTTAGGGGTTAACTGTCCTGCCCAACGGTCGCCAGCTTTGAAAAGCAGCGAATCTCCAGCCATAAATTGATAGCCATTTATTTTTTGAAGTGATTTCCAAGCTTTGGCAGGTGTCTTTCCATTATTGTTATCGTCACCATTTTTAGCATCCACATAAAAAGTGCTCACTTTTCTAGCGTTCGTTGCTTCTGGCGTATCCGCTTTTTTGCATGCAAATACAGAAAATTGGATGCAAAACAACAAGAGCGTAAATGTTTTAGTCTTCATTTTTATTGGATGTTTACGGTAATTTTAAGTGGTGTAGTATAAAAACCACCGTTGTTGTCTTTCGCTTCTACAATGATTTCGTCTGCATTTCCAGTTCCCGAATACAGGTACCTGATAGAACCATTGGTTAAGTCTGTTTGTGAAAAGCTGGCATTTACTGGCAACGGAATACCATATTTGACCAAATAGCCATTGGTAGGTATTTTATTAACGATGTAGCTAATGTTCTTATCCTCGGCTCCATTCATTTTTAGCTGTGTAGTCGTCAATTTGGCAAATCCATCCTTTGCTGAAACATTAAGCGCTGTGGCATTTCCAAATGTTAAAATAGTTGCTGGTGGACTTGAGATACTTAAGTAAGCTTTGAATTTCCCCGAATCGAACTCTCTGGGATAGATTTTCACAAAGTTATCGTTATTGTGGTTCATCAAAATATTCAGGAAAGTTTTGTTGCTGCCATAAAGTTGGCTCACCAAAGAAGTTACATCCATGGTGATCCAGCCCGTTTGTCCAGCAGTTAGCGAAATGTTTGCCAAGCTGATACGGTCGTAAGTAGGCGCCGTCATCCAGGTTACGGTAGTTTCATCAAAATTGGTATCGGCACCTGCATAAGCCGTTAATGATGAGGCTAAGCCAGTGAAATAAACGTAGAAATTGATTTTTGCCAATCCGATCTTATTTCCAAAACTCGGGGTGGTTAATGGAAATTGGAACAGCCCCATCCTATCCACAGAAACATCCTTACCGTTCGAATTTTTCATATCGATACTGGTGGTGTTGTTAAAGTTCTTGTTTCTGTTGGCAGTACCGTTCTGGATAAACAAATCCTTGGTTACATTAATGATATCTGTTTGTGCCCCTACCGAACCAGAAGGTGCATCAGGAACAGCATCTTTTAGTTTATAGAAAGTGAATTGATCGGTTACATGTGCAATGCCATTTTTAAACTCCAAATTCTGGCTTCTGATGGTTGCTGGAGGTGAAGTGAGCTCTGTAGAATTGTTAGCAGTTAACACATATTCGTTGGTGCTGTTGCTACTTCTGGTATAATAAATAAAGCTTCCATTAATGGTTTCAAACTTTTTGGTTTCGCCAATGGCCAAATCAAACGAACGTAAACGGCCTTTAAAAATCTGATCAGACAAAATATTCTTTAAAATAATGGTGGGCACGTCGTTAAGGTTGGTGTAACCCAAACTACCTACCATGTTGTTTACTGCCTGATTGGTCAAAAACAAAACGGTATAGTTTTCAGGCTGGTTTAGGAACTCTGTTAAGCCTGCCTTTTTTATGGCATCAGCATAAAGATTCAGGTTGGTAAGGTCTGAGCTATGATCTATTTTCAAGAAATCGGCAAAGGTCATTCCTTTGAGGTTGGTACCTGCATCTACCGCTTTTGGTTGTTCGTTTTTTAGGAACTCTAACTTGCCACAACTTAAGCTAGTGCAAGCTAAAGCAATAGCCAAAGATTTGATGATGATTAATTTTTTATTCATAACAAGTTTATTTAATTATTGATAGTAAGCGTTTTGTTTCAATAAAGGGTTTAACCTGATTTCATTTAAGGAAATTGGCCACACATAATTGTCTACGTTATTTAAACCGTTAATAGGTTGCATTACGCTGATCGCTTTGCCTGTTCTTACCAAATCAAACCAACGTTTACCTTCAAAGCAAAGTTCTTTTGAGCGTTCGTTTAAAATAATGTCCTCTACTTGGCTTTTGGTCAGTCCGTTATAATCTGATGGCAACAAACCTATTTCTCCTGCCCTTACCTTCATTTGGTTCACAATCGTGATAGCGTCTCCAGGTCTGTTCAACTGGTTTAGCGCCTCGGCACGTAGCAATAAAATATCTGAAAGGCGGTACATGATAATGTTTTTGTCATCCATGGTGCTTCTAACAAAGTTGGTTTTATCGAAAAACTTGGTGATGTCCCTACGTTCGTTGTAACTAATGGTAGCCCTTTTATCGCTTGGCGAAAACTTGGTCATTAAAGGCACGCTTACCTGAAATGCTGGCTGAAAACCTATATCGCCATAAACTTGAATGTAAAAAGATCTTGCGCCACGTTCCGCGAAATTAAAGTCGATTTCAAAAATACTTTCTGTAGAAAAGCCATGGGTAAACTGGCGGGCATAAGAAGTATTTTCCAAGGCTGTAGCATCGGTTAATGAGGTTAACGAATAATTGGAAGTATTGCTGAGAATTTTTTGCGATGCAGTTAGGGCTTTCTCATATTGGTGGCGCCACATGTACAAATCGGTGTAGATGGCATTTACAGCTCCAGCGGTTAACAAAGCCTTGGTGGTTTGCGATGGTGCATAACTGGTAGGCAACAGCACCGTAGCACTGTCCAAATCCAATTCAATACGGGTATAAACTTTTGCAGTGTCCGATTTTTCTACGTAATAGTTCTCGGTAGCATCTTTCAAAGGTTTGGTTACAATTGGCAATTCGCCCCAAATTCTGGTCATGTTAAAATAGCAAAGCGCTCTCAAGGCATAAGCTTGGCCCAAAGTTTGGTTGTACTCAGCCGTTTTATTGGCGTAAAGTCCGCTTTGGTTCATTACCCTCACATTTTGAATGATCAAGTTCGCTTGGTTAACTACCGCGTATAACTGGCTCCAATTGGTAATCCTTAAACTTGGATTTACATTATTGGTCAATAGGTTAAGCGACTCGGTATTTAACGAGGTCAGGTTTTGCGCAACATTATCTGCCCTAGCCTCGCCGTAAAATACACCTTCAGGACCCATGGCCGCTTGCAACAATGTATAGGCACCATTTAGTGCAGCTGTAGCCTGTGTTGTTTCCTTCCAAAAGTTTGCGTTAGCGTATTCGGTAATGGGGTTAAGTTCTAAGGCTTTTTTACAAGCTGTAAGCCCCAAAACCATCAGTAGCATATATGTTAATAGTGTTTTCTGTTGTTTCATGGCACTATAAATTAATGTTTAGAGAAAAGTTATAAGATCTGGTTCTTGGGAATGCGCCCCTGTCAACACCACCTGCTAATGAGTTGGTAGATGAGCTCACTTCTGGATCGTAACCTGTGTAAGAACCCAACGTAAATAGGTTTGATACGCTAAACCCTACACTAGCTCCCGATATTTTTACTTTTGATAAAAAGCTCTTCGGCAATCTATAGTTCAATGCAATATTTTGTAACCTGATAAATGAAGCATCTTCTACAAAATGATCAGAAACTGCATAGTTTAACATTGGATCGGTTTTCACTAATCTTGGGATATCGGTTACATCTCCTTGGGCTCTCCATCTTCTTAATTGATCGGTCGAGAAATTTTGGTCAATTGGAGAAGAATCCAAGCTTCTTTTTAACTCGTTGAATACATCAGCGCCGAAGCTATAAGTAAACAAGAAACTGAAAGTGAAGTTTTTGTAACTGAACTCATTGAATAATCCTCCAGTAAAATCAGGATTAGGATCTCCAATGATCTGCAAATCGTCGTCGTTGATGATGCCATCACCGTTTAGATCTTGCCAAATCATATCGCCACCTTTGTACACCTTACCATTTGCCGATCCTTGTTTGTAAGGAATCACTACGCCTGTATTTTCGTCTCTTTTATAAACATTATCTTCGTCTCTGGCATACACTCCCAGTTTTTTCAGGCCATAGAACACACCTACGGGTTGTCCCACCCTAGCCATGTTAAACAAGTTTGGTCGGTAATCTTGTCCACCTGGCAGTGATAATATCTTGTTACGATTGTAAGCGAAAGTAAAGGTAGACGACCATTTGAATGGTGCTACAATGTTAACGCTGGTTAAAGTAGCCTCAAAACCTTTGTTCTGTAACGACCCAAAGTTACCTGGAACGGTACTTACCCCAGTAGTTCCTGGAACCGTAACATCAAACAACAGGTCTTTGGTTTTCTTCAAATAAACATCTCCAACAAAGGTTAATCTGTTTTTAAAGAAAGATAGCTCTAAACCTAAATTGCTATGCTGTGTTGATTCCCATTTTAAGGATGGATTTGGAATACCAGATAATATCACCGCATTTTGACCTAAGTAAGAACCGTTGTTGATGTAACCACCTTGCCCAGCGTAATTACCAATAGACTGGTTTCCTGTGATACCGAAACTGGCACGTAATTTACCTTCATCCAAGAACTGGAACTTTTTGAAGTAAGATTCTTCACTGAATCTCCAACCTGCCGAAACCGCTGGAAAATAACCAAATCTATTATCAGCTCCGAAGCGTGATGAACCGTCTCTTCTGATTAAGGCAGAAAACAAGTATTTGCCCTTATAATCGTAATTAGCTCTGGCGAAAAAGGATAATAAGGCGTTTTGTGAAATGTTTTGTACATAAGTAGAAAGCACTGATGCCGCGCCTACATTGGTCAATTGTGCATCTGGCAAGCCCCTACCTACTAAATCAAGATTATCTCTATTAAATTTTTGGTACGATTGACCCAATAGAAAGTTAAAGGTGTGGTCTTTCTTTAAGGTTAGTTTATAGGTTAAAGTGTTTTCGTTGATGAAAGAAGATGCTTTGGTAGTTTGTAGATAAGAACTACTTAACTGACCTTGTGGTAATAGGCTTGTTGGGGTAAAATTAGATAAATCGCTGTTTTCATAATCAAATCCCAAGTTGGTGGTAAACCTCAAGTTTTTAGCAATCCATACCTTAAACTCCTGATTTCCGAACATTCTAAAACGCTTAATCCTATTGGCTGCTAATTGCGCAATGGCCAATGGATTTGGTTTGCTGCCTTCAAATAATGGGATCAATTGTCCAGAGATAGGATCGTAAGGATTGTAAACAGGCATGGTACTTAAAGCCTGAAAAACCACACTTTGCCCACTTAAACCTGTCAAAATTCTGGTATAATCGGTATTAGATAGGTTAAAAGAAGAACTTCCCGAAATAGATTTATTGAACGTATAATAAACTTTTGCGGTAGCGGTAGCTTGTTCGTAATCGGTTTCTTTTACAATTGGATTGAGGTTTTTGTAACCAGCACTTAAATAGTAATTGATAGAATTATCAGAAGAACCACCGCTCACACTGATATCATACTTTTGCTGCAAGGCTTGTCTGTACATAATTTCATGCCAGTCAATAGATTTTGAATAGTACGGATGCAATGAATCAATTACCGATGGCTTAGTGGTCATTTGTCCTGTACTGTTAAAAATCGCATCGATATAAGCGCTGCGCCATTGAGGAGCATTTAATACTCCGAAGGTTCTGGTGAGCTCTGCCAAACTTGCATTAGAAGAAAACCTAAGGGTTGGCTTTTTTGAGTTCTTTCCAGATTTGGTGGTAATTAAAATTACTCCGTTGGATGCCCTAGAACCATAAATGGAAGCGGTTCCATCTTTCAGGAAATCAATGGACTCAATATCCGCAGGGTTAATATCTGCCAATGGACTAAAGGTTGAGCCATCATCATTCAAACCTCCCGCATAAGTATCGGTATTAATGGGTACACCATCTACAATGTACAAGGGCTGACTGCTTCCGTTTACCGAAGAAGCTCCCCTGATCCTAACAGTAGCTCCTGCTCCAGGTTCTCCTGAGTTTGAAGTGATTTGCAATCCCGCAATCTTACCTTGCAAACTGGTATTGATATCGCCCATTGGATGCGTTTCTAACTGGTCGGCTGATATTGAACCCACCGCTCCAGTCACTTCCTTCTTTTTCTGCGTGCCGTAACCTACCGTGATATTTACCTCATTAAGGCTAACGGTTTCTGGCTGTAAGGAAATTTGCACATTGTCTCGTCCTTTAACGGGTACAGATTGCGGCTTAAATCCAATTGACTTCACTAAAAGTATCGGATTGTTTCCACTCACCTGCATCTTAAACTTACCGTCTTTATCGGTAATTACCGTTGCGCCATTAGTCATAAACGATACCGTAACGCCTGGCAGCGGGTCGCCAGTGGTTTCATGCTTTACAGTACCAGAAACGGTCTTATTACCACTTACCTGGGCTAAAGCAATACTGTGCATTGCAAAAACCAACAGCATGGCAAAAAGCAATTGTTGATAGAATTTAATTCGCATATTCTTTTTGATAGTTTATTAATAGATATTAGGTTGTTAAGGTTTAAGGTTAAATCACAAAGCTAAAACTTGCGCTTATGTTTGGTTTTAATAAAAAACGTCGAAATAGCTTCAAAAGCCAAATAAATTTATTCGTTAACGTACACGAAAAATGAAAATAAAATATCTGGTCTATGGTTAGCATGGTCAATTATTTAAAAATTTGATGAAAAGGACATGCTTGAGCATCTACTCGGACCCTATTACAAAAATATAAATCTCTATTTCGCATCAGTTCAGCTAAGCATTTACAGATTAAAACGAATGACTATTATTCCTACATCCTATCGCAAGGATAGTTAGAGGATCATCAAAAACGTCATTAATCAGCAGTTAAAATTTATCATTAGTTATACAATTAGAACATCGTCCTTTTGTACATACAAATCAAGAATACAGCTACATTTGGTTAACGGTAACGTACACGAAATTAGCAATTATTATTTTACATCCAAATTATTTGTATAAAATTTTAGGATTTCAACTTTAAGGAAGGTAAAAAAATGGAATTAGTTACTGTAGTATTGGTAGTTCTCTCGGGTAATGATGTCAATAGGCATGAACTGCTCTTTTTCGATAGATGTATGAAGCACTAAGTGATCATAAAGGCTCATTACTCCCCTATAGCCTTGTTCTTGGGGCTTTTGACAGATGAGAAAATCGATGGTTCTGTTTTTCAAATGAAGGATGTTATCTTCCAAGAAATCGTAACCAATTAGTTTAACGTCTTTGATTTGGTGCTCCTCAAAATATTTGGCCACGGTGGATACTCTTGAATTGGTGACAAAAACAACATCATAGCTACTTTTACTCAACTGCTCTGATAACTTTTGCTGAATATGGGCGTAACTGGTTTGTTGGATATCTATTTTACTGATGTCGTTAATACCGTTATTTTCTTCAAAGTAATTCCTAAAGCCTTCTTCCTTACGCAATAAGTGGTGATGTAAATCTATTTCCTTGGAAATATTGACAATCAAAGTTTTTTTGGAGGCAGGAGAAAGATAATTGACAATGTGTGCCGATAAATAACCACTTTGATAAAGGTTAGGACCTATGTAGCACAAGTTATTATGTCCAGGGATATCAGAGTTGATGAATACAAACGGGATTTTTTGCAGGTTACATTCTTCGATAAAAACAGTGCTTTCTTCGTCAAACATTGGTGCCATGAGTACGCCATCAAACCCGCCAGCAACTATTTTTGCGGCACTGGTTTTAAAGCTCTCTTTATTATTTTGGTCAAAAAAGTAACTCACCACTTCTATTCCAAAATCTTTAATCTCATTAGCTGCTTGTTTAATGCCTTGTAAAGGAGCCTCCCAATAAGTGGTTTCTTCGGATACCTGTGGCACAAGGGTTGCAAATCTTAACTTTTTCTTAGAAGCAAGGCGTCTGGCAAAGATATTAGGCTGGTAATCCAGTTCTTTAATAATCTTCAGGATTTTGGCTTTGGTTTTCTCAGAAACACCTACCCTATTGTTCAATACTCTATCTACCGTTCCAATAGAAACATTGGCCAATCGGGCAATTTCTTTAACACCTACAGTTCCTGAATTCTTCTTTTCCATTTTAACAAAACTAATAAAAAGTTTAATCGATGTATTTAGAAACTGTGCAAATTTCGGAAAGTGCTATTTACATATGATCATGCAAAGAGGAAAGGCTCACGAAGTGTGTAGCGGCCACCAATGACCCATTCAATACCTTTTCGACATGGCTCGACATTTTAAAAGTGAACGGCACTACGCCGTTGGAGTAGAAAAGAAAATGTTTAACTGAGCACGAGTTCTGGTTCAAAATGCTTAAAGCTAAGGTAAAATACCGAACCTTGCCCTGGTGTACTATTTAACCAAATATTACCTTCGTGCTTGGCCAATATACGTTTCACAATTGCTAAACCTACCCCTGTTCCTTCAAAATCATTGCCTGCTGATGCTCTGGCAAAAAGCTCAAAAATACCGCCCTGCTCATTGGCTGGTATACCTATTCCATTATCTGAAATGGCATAAACCACTTCCGTTCCTTCTTTATTGCCACTAATGCTCACTTTCGGTGAAGCCGTTTTAGACGAATATTTCACGGCATTGCCTACTACATTCGAAAACACCTGTAAAATCATCAGTTCATCGCCATATACCGCAGGCGTTTCACCAATTTCAATGCTCAACTCAGGATGATTACTAGACACCATCAGGTCGTTGCTCAGTTCTTCCAATAAATTGCGCATATCAATATGCCTACCTTGTATTTTCGACTGTCCCACCTTTGAATAAGCCAGTACCTCATCAATCATCATCTGCATCTTTTGCGTCCCCTTATCAATTCGTTCGGCCATCATCATTACCCTATCCATGCTGTTGTTCCCTTTCTTAATCAGCTGCGAATATGATTTGATGGTTGCTAAAGGATTTTTAAGATCGTGAGAAATAGTATAACTAAAGCTATCCAGCTCCGAATAAGCCGCTCTTAGTTTTTCATTCATCACCCTCAGCTCATTTGCTTTTCTGCTGATGGCATAATTTACCTCATCACGTAAGGACAAAGCAGCATCCAACTCGTGTCTTTTCCAGGGCACTGCCGTAAGCTCAACTTCTTGCAACCATTCGTTAAATGAATTTCTAGGCGAAATATGGCTCATTCCCTTTTCATCTTTCTCCACCAATTTTTCAGGATTGCCCGCCCATTTCACCAAGGTTTTCACTTCAGGCCTAAACCATAACATGTATTCCTTTAAATCTTTACCCAACCTACAAGCCAATAAACCGCTTGATGATAGCCTAAATTTAGCGGCCAACGGAAAATCTTTAGAAAGCTCGTGGCTCATGTAAAAACCTTCTTTATAGGTCCTTTCATCCAACCAATCAACAAGTTTCCTTATAAACTCCTGATCAGGCACCTCTCCAGTCACATGCAACTTATTCTCAAAATAGAGTGCTGCGCCTGTGCAATCCACCACATCTTTCAGCGTATTATCTTGCCCGGTTAACGCTTCATCTACATCAATATTTCGCAATAAAAACCTGGTCATGGTTTCTACTGCCTGTCTATGTTCCGCGGCTTGTTGCTGATCTTCCTCTTGTGCCCTAAAACTAATGGCCGAAGACAAAACCTGGCCTACTAATTTGGCACTTTCACGCTCTTTAAAATTGATGAATTTGGGTGAGTAATTATGACAAGCAATTAATCCCCATAAGTTTTCATGATCCATAATGGATACACTAAAACTTGAGTGTACCCCCATGTTTTTAAGGTATTGGATATGGATGGGCGATACAGCCCGTAAAGTACTATGTGTAAGATCCAAAGGAACTGCTTTTCCATTAACCGCACTAGTTACCAAAGCAGAAGGCGTTGTATTCACATCGGCAATAAGGCGTACCAAATTGATTTGGTAAAGTGCCCTAGCTTGTTTTGGAATATCCGAAGCAGGATAATGCAAACCTAACCAACTTTCATAGCTATCAGCCTTAGCCTCTGCCACTACTTCACCGTGTCCATCTTCATGAAACCTGTAAACCATTACACGGTCGTAACCAATAATTTTCTTAACCTGTTGCGCTGCATTGGTCAAAAGGTTTTCCATTTTCTTATCCGACAGTATTTCTGATAATGACCTTCCTACAAGCGACTGCAAATCATAAGAAAGGTGGGAAATGGCAGGTTCAAAATCAATGATATGAAAGCCATTATGAAAATGTATAATGATATTAAAGCTTTGTCCATTGAGCTGATAGGAAAAACCATTTTGGTTAATCACCGTATCCTGCTGATTAGAAAAGCGCACCAAAGCTTCCAAATCCTGCTGTGGCCCACTGCTTAAACTTTCTATTTCATGCAAGGGCTTACTCAAAATAGTGCTAGCCTTAATCCCTAAAAAATCCTGAATATTTTCACTGCAATACCGCACTACCAGTTCACCATCAAGGGCAATGAGGAAACCATGACTTTGGATACTCCCTGGAATATGGATTGGTTCGTTTTCGCAGTTGTCTAAATTTGGTTCGCTCATATTCATTATGCCGATTAGTGATCAGTCGTTAAGTTAAGAAAAATATCAAAAACAAAAAAAAGCAAATACTACGCTTCAAAAACAAATTGAAACTTTTCAAAAGTTTCACTCGCTGCTTTAATGGATTCTTCCTGGGCAGTAGTATTTTGTAATCTTTCGTTTAAAACCGTAACAAAGTTGTTCCACATGGTTCCTGTTTCAGCGCCATAACCTGAAAAGAAAGAAAAGCCTTTGGCTAAACCATGCTTACGCAGCATCTCAACAATAATGGGACCGCCCATAATGGAACCTTCCATTACATACATGGCCCCTAGGGCCTGTGCTAAACTGTTAATTTCTGGCAAGGCTATCTTCCTCTCTTGCTCGTCCTTAAATCCTAGCGCTTGCAAATCAGCTTTTAAATAGCTGCTGTTTCTACGTGAGGAAAGATCTGGCACTATGGTATCATTGATATACACAGCGAGCTTACTTTCAAGCGCATTAAAATAAAGGTAAAAAGCATGGATGAATGAAGCATAATCAGCTTCTGAACGGATGGCTTTCAACTGCAAAATCACTTTCTTTTCTAAGGCTTGGTGTGCAGTCTTCGTCTCTTCTTTAAGACGGGTATTGGGCAATGTATTGGTCATTAGTCTTTTTATAGTCGCTACTTTAGTAAACGCCCATGCAACAAATGTAAGTATTTATCCTTTCAAAAAAAGCCATTTATAATATTCTAAAAACAGCTAATTTTCCATACTAAAATGATTAACTTAGGCCTTTTACAGTACATGGAGCCTAAAAACAACCCCAACAGATTTGACGAACTGATCAATGCCGCCCCTTCGGCTTCGGCTATTTATCATACCAGAGATATCATCATTACTTCAGCCAATGCGCAAATGTTGGCGTTTTGGGGAAAAGGTAAGGAGGTAATTGGCAAACCTTTGATAGAGGCCGTGCCTGAACTAAAAGGCCAACCATTTATTGCGCTTTTACAAAATGTTTTTGATACAGGCATTGCACACCATGCAGAGCGAGACAGTGCAGAGCTTTTGGTAGATGGGTTGTTGCAAACCTTTTACTTTAATTACACATATAAACCCGTATTAGGTGCAGATGGCAAAACGGAATTTATTTTCCATACGGCCATGGATGTGACCACGCTCATTAAAACCCAGCAAGAATTATCTGATACACAGGAAAGATTAAGCTTAGCCTTACAATCAGCAGAAATTGGCACTTGGGATCTCGATCCGCTTTCACATGCTGTACATTGGGACCAACGTTGCCGTGAGCTATTCGGTTTTGAGGGCGATGCCGATATTGCCTATCATGAAGTGTTAGACTGTATCCACCCAGAAGACAAACCCAAAGTAATGGAGGCAGTAGCAGCAGCTATTAATCCATTAAAAACAGACACTTACGATATTCGCTACCGAACCGTTGGCAGCAACAGTGGAACATTAAGATGGGTACATTGCAAAGGCCGTTCTTATTTTAACAAGGAAGGTTTAGCCTATCGTTTTGCGGGTACCGCTAGAGATATTACTCACGAAGTAAACACCTCATTAAGCGAGCAACAATTACTATCGCTGGTGAGCAACAATGCAGATATCATGACGATTGCCGATATGGATGGCAATTTGATTTACATGAACCGTGCAGGCAGAGCGCTGTTTGGCGTCCCTGCCGAGCTTGACTTGACCAAAATGACTGCTCGGGATTTTTATGAACCCGAGGAACTCAAACGTGTTCAAGAAACCATCATTCCACAAATTGATAGTGAAAAAGGTTGGAAAGGCATTTTGTATCTTAAACACGTACAAACCCACGAAGCCATCCCCTGCCAGGTGAATTATATCTTGATCAAAAATCCCATTACGGGGGATATCATTGGCCGTGGTTCTACAGCTAGAGACCTACGTAGCGAATTAAAAGCAAGGGCCGAACTGCAACGTTTAGCGACCATTGTAGAGTTTAGTGAAGATTTTTGCAACTATACCGACTGGCAAGGCAATACCATTTACCTTAACGCTGCCGGACAAAAATTGATTGGACTATCGGCAGACGACGTTGCTAAAACCAATATTGAAGCTTACCACTCCCTAGCTTCCAACCGATTGATTAAAGGCAGCATTCGCTCACAATTGTTAGAAACAGGAAAATGGTCGGGCCGCTTAGAGCTAAAGCACCAACAAACAGGAGAAATTGTTCCCATCCATAAACAGTTTTTTCTAATCAGGGATAGCCTCACGGCCGAACCTATTGCCATTACAGGCATTGCCCGTGATTTAACGGCCGAAATGAATGCTAAAAAGGCCATGGACAAAAAGAACAGTGAGCTTGCCCATACCTTAAAAGAATTAGAATTTTTAGCCAATGCCGTGCCTACGGTCATGTGGACCGCCACTCCAGATGGTATGCTCGATTTTATCAATCAGCGTTGGCTAGACCAAAGTGCTATGCCTATCGAAACTTCATTAGGCGATAAATGGACGGCTACCATGCATCCTGATGACGTGGCGCAAACCCTAAAGACTTGGCAAAAAAGCTTAGCGACAGGTGAAGCCTACCAAGCAGAATTTCGCTTAAAAGATAAATATGGTAATTATCGATGGTGGTTGGTGAGAGCGGTGGCCCTTACGGATAGCCATGGACACATTATCAAATGGTATGGCAGTAATACAGATATCAGCGAGCAAAAGGAACTGCAACGACAAAAAGATAATTTCCTAGGAGTAGCCAGTCATGAACTTAAAACGCCAGTAACCAGCATTAAGGCTTACGCACAAGTGGTAGAAATGATGCTGCACCGTGCTGGAGACGAAAAAAATGCCGCCTTAATTGGTAAAATGAACAACCAAATCAATAGGCTTACCGCATTGATTGGCGATTTATTAGATGTGACCAAAATTAACTCAGGCAAGTTAGCTTTTACCAATACTCATTTCAATTTTGATCAACTGGTAAACGAAATTGTAGAGGACATTCAGCTTACTTCTGAAAAACACCAAATCCAGTTAAAACTGAAGAGTTCATGTGATATCCACGGAGATCGTGAACGCATCCAGCAAGTGATCGTAAATTTAATGACTAATGCTGTTAAATATTCACCTGATGCCAATCGTATTATCGTATTTACGGAAGATCACGGCCATGAAGTACAACTTTGTGTACAAGATTTCGGCATAGGCTTACCAGCAGAAAAGAAAGACCTCGTATTTGAACAGTTTTACAGAGTATCAGGCACTAAAGAACATACTTTCCCAGGACTGGGACTTGGTCTTTATATCTCTTCGGAAATTGTAAAGCAATTAGGTGGCCGAATTTGGGTAAACTCGGTGGCGGGAAAAGGGTCAACTTTCTGTTTTGCCATTCCAGTTGTACAAGCCCTTCAAACCAACACCCAAGAAAATGAAAGCTAAAAGAATTTTAATTGCAGATGACGATGAAGGTATTTTAGATGCTACTAAAACAATGTGTGAAGCCTTAGGTTACGAAGTAGCCACCATAGTAGACGGCAACAAAGTTATTCAGGCCGTTCAACAACAGCAACCAGATCTACTGCTATTAGATATCTGGATGTCGGGCATAGACGGCCGAGAGGTTTGCCGACAGCTTAAAGACAATGCAACCACCAGTGAAGTTCCCATTTTAATGGTATCGGCCAGTAGGCAAATCAAAGAATCGGCACTTGCTTGTGGTGCCAATGACTTCTTGGCCAAACCTTTTGAGATGACCGCTATTATGGAAAAAATAGAGACGTTAACCGCTTAGTTTTTAGCAAACACTTTTAAGTAACTAAGCGCTTAACCTTTCTCATAAATTCATCTATATCAAAGGGCTTCGCAATAAAATCATCGGCCCTATAGTAACCGTTTAAATCAGAAAGTCCTTTATTGGCCGACATCATCAGCACAGGTACATGTTTCAATGTACCATGCGTCTTCACATCGTGGCACAAATCTATTCCGTTACCATCAGGCAACATCACGTCCATTACCATCATGTCAGCATCGGCGTTAGACAACTGCTCTTTAAATAGCGAGGCGTTTGGAAACAGGGACACCTCATAGCCCTCATCATTCAGTAGAAAGGAAATTACTTCTCCAATATCAGGATCATCTTCCACCACCCAAACCTTTTTCTTCATCGAATTTCAAATGTATATTTAGTCTGCAACAAATATAAAAACATATTGTTTATTGCAAATTCGCACTTTTTACTTAAAAAAGAGTTTTTAGTTCATAATCAATGAAATAATTTTGCAAACCCGTATTTAGCCCCAGCGCCGCAAACCTTAAGGTACTATCAATTGTTGTAGAAATATTGTGGATTTGCTTGCTTTATTTGTGGCGAAAAGTTCGCAAGTATCGGTTTAAAAGCTTTCAACCACTGTGGATAAAAAAAACAATCGATTAGCCCAAAAGGCAGTAATTTAGTAGCCCTATGAACAACCTCAAGTCAAATATATTCGAATACTTATACGTTTTAGAAAGCGAAGACCTGTATCTAGCTGAAATTAAGCGAAATGACCTAGGCGAATATGCTGCTATTGGCGAAAAATTCCAATGGCTTAGGGTCGAAAAAAAGACTTGGGCAATCTCAAAACTGACTTTCCGTTCGATGGATTCGTCGGAAGAAATAGAAGAAAGGTATTTTGAAGAAGGTTTCTTGAAGTTTAATCTTGAGAACGGAACCTATATCGAAAAATACAACTCGGCCCAACACGCTTTGAGCAATATCAGCGCACAAGAAATACCAACCGAATTACATGAGCACATTAAAGCCATGCTTTTAGGAAACGTATTGAGTGCCTAATTCTTAACTGATCAGCCTTACATTTTGTGGATAACGCTGTGCAAAGGTCATTACCAAATGTAACATATACTGATTGCCCTTAAAACGGGTTACGCAGTCTTTAACCGCCATGGCATCCAACAACTGCTGTTCGGCAGATAAATAGCCCATGCCATAAAACTCGCCCTGTTCAATCCAGATACAGCCTTGTTCATGAGCTTCCCTCCCACGGTCTAACAGCATAAAGCTAGGCTGGGCTTCATTAATACTTTCCAATAGTTTTTCTATGGCCTTATTGTGCGTTTCCAAATCAGGCAGGGCTTCCTCCGTTTTAAATACAGGTCCTTTACCATACCTGCAAAAGCGTTGGTCAATTTCAAACAATTTACTTTGTTCAGCTAAAAAATTAAGTGCGTCTACTTCTCTATGGAATACCTTTGCACAATTAAACTGCTTCGGCAATCGGCCAACAGCCAAATAACTGTAACCACTTACCGCTACATAATGGTACAAACCGAACTTAGGCTCAAAACCTTTAAGTGCGCTATTGTATATGGGCCATAAACGTTGTATTTCGGCACACTCGAATAATAAGGCCATCAGTTCAGAACCGCAGCGTTCAAAGGAAATCCCATAAATCTCCTTTAAAAAATGTTGTCGCCTAGCCCCCTCATTGTTCCCCGTAAAATGCGAAGCCACCCTTTTTTTAAGATTAATGGCTTTGCCTACGTAAATCACCTTGCCTTCCTGATTGTGGAAATAATACACCCCTGGTCCTTGTGGTAATGCTTGAAAATCGGCCACAGGTACATGTGCAGGTAAGCGTTGCTCTGGCGATGCACGACGTAACATTCCACTGACCAACTGTTCTTCATCTTTGGCTAGCAATATCGAAAATAATTGAGCAGTAGCTTCCGCATCACCCAGTGCCCTATGGCGGTCGGTAATGCCAATGCCTATATGGTCACATAGTTTCCCCAAGCTATAGGAACTAAAGCCTGGCAGCAGTTTGCGGGAAAGCCTTACCGTACAAAGTTTGGGCACATCCCATGCAAAGCCGCAGCTGGCCAGTTGGGCTCTAATAAACGAATAGTCGAAATTGACGTTGTGGGCAATAAATACCTTGTCGTTTAACCATTCAAATATTTGTGGCGCCAAGGTCTCAAAAGTTGGTGCTTGGGCCACCATCTCGTTGCTAATTCCCGTTAAAGCGGTAATGTGTAAAGGAATATCCATCTCTGGATTGACCAAACTGCTCCAACGCTGGGTTACAGCTTCGCCATCATGACATATAATGGCAATCTCGGTAATCCTACTGTTAGACACACTTCCACCCGTAGTTTCAATATCCACAATGGCATAAACAGGTTTGTTTAATGGTGCTTGACTTTTGCTTCCCTTTGGCATATTGCAATTTTACTAAAAATTTTAGTAAAAACAAATACCTTTAGCTTCTTTAAAAATTACTGTCCTAGCACACGCATGTCGCGTGTGCTAGGCTTTAATAAAATCAAAGTTTTTATTTCGTATATTGTCTATACATCCATCATCTTCAACCTATGAGTCGTAAATATAAATTCCACAATAAGGAAGGGCTATATTTTGTAAGCTTTGCCGTAGTCAACTGGATAGACGTTTTTATCAGACCTCTTTACGCCGAAATTTTAATAGAAAGCTTAAAACATTGTAAAGACAAACTGGGTTTACAGCTATTCTGCTGGTGCATTATGCCCAGTCATGTACATTTGATCTTCAGTACCACCAGCATTAATCCCGAGGTGGTTTTGGGAAGGTTTAAGGAATACACTTCCAAACAACTTGTAAAAGCCATTAAAGAAAACATGAAGGAAAGCAGGAGACAATGGATGCTATGGATGTTTAAAAGAGCAGGTGAAAAAAGCAGTAATGTAAAAAACTACCAGTTTTGGCAACATAACAATCATCCTATAGAACTATGGAATGCATCAATAATGGAGCAGAAAGCTGAATATATCCATAAAAATCCCGTAGTAGCTGGTTTTGTAAACGAGCCTCATGAATGGCGATATAGCAGCGCTATTGATTATAGCGGAGGCAAAGGATTGATAGAAATTATCTATTTATAAAATATAATATAAATAGAGCACACGGCAAATATTAGAAAAATAGAGCACACGCGGCACGCGTGCGCTAACAAAATGTTTAATAATATCTACGTGTCAGCGCACGCGTGCCGCGTGTGCTATTTTAAAATCCATCAATAGCTTACCGCGTATGCTAAATTAAAGCTAGCTTTTCCTACCATAAATCAGTATCCTTTTAAAAGCATAAATAGCAGGCAGTTTGGTAAATCTTTTGGCTATCCTTGCCTTAAACTCATTCATCAGCGCTTGCTTTTCATTTCCTTGCAAACGATCTACATATGGAATGAGTGCAGTCCCCGAAATAAAGTTGTAAAGTGCTTCATGATCTTGGGCTATAATGGGATAAACCTTTTGAAAAATCTGGATATTGGATAGGCCATGGTCAAAAAGTAGCTGTGCATAATCGTCCATCGAAAGTACTGGCGAGTCTCTATTCCAATTGTTAAGATATGAAGCGTAAGGTTCTTCTGTCACCAGTTCAGCCAAAATCTGGTTCAGGATGTTTTCCTTTTGCACGGGCATTTGTATCGCTAGCTGTCCGCCAACGTTAAGTAAACCCATTAGTTGCGGAAGTAGTACTTCATGCTCACCTACCCATTGCAAAGCCGCATTGCTAAAAACGAGATCCCAACGTTCTGCCGATTGGGCTTCCTGTTCAATGGCACCTTGCCTAAAATGTAAGCGGTCGTTTTCAAAGCTTTTAGATTTCTCTAGCATTTCTGCAGAAGAATCAACTCCTATAAAATCGGCATCTTTAAATTTCTTACTAAGAATAGCCGTTTGTTCCCCTGTTCCACAACCCAGATCTATGGCTTTCATGTTTTCTACTGGTACAATCAGATTCGCTAAATCATAAAAAGGTTGATAGCGAACATCTTTAAAGCTGTCGTAAAGTTCAGGGTTCCAAGCCATACGTATTAATGAGTAGGTTTTACAAAATTTGATGGATGGCAAAGTGTCCTCTGCCCTATTTTCATCTAATGATTTAAAGATACAAAAACTTTGGTTTAGCCTTTGGCGTGTTGTCCAAAGCTTATTTGTAAAATATTATTATATTTTTGAAGACTTACGAAGTTTTTTAACAAAGACTTACGAAGTTTTCGAAACTTCGTAAGTCTAACATCTAGCGACACAACCAACCAACCAACCAACCAACCAACCAACCAACCAACCAACCAACCAACCAACCAACCCATGCGTATCGCTTTCACAGGAACACATCAAGTAGGAAAAACCACACTGGCCGAAGAAATTGCCAATCATTTGCCAAACTTCACGTTGATAGACGAACCTTATCTTCAACTTCAAGAAAGTGGTTATTTATTTTCGGAGGAGCCAAGCCTGGATGATTACATCACCCAATTTGACTTAGCTGTAAAACAACTAGAAGACAGCGATGACGACATTCTCTTTGACCGCTGTCCATTAGATCTCTTGGCTTATATCCATGCCACTGATCCAACCAAAGAAATTTCAGCACTTTACGAAACCATGGTATCCTCTCTCTCCAACATTGACCTCATCATCTTTGTACCTATTGAAAGTCCCGATATCGTCTCATGTTCTTCTGATGATTTACCCAATTTGCGTAGAAAGGTAGATGAGGTGCTACAAGAATGGGTCAACGAGCTCAATCAACCTATGGTAACCGTTAATGGAACTTTGGCACACAGGAAAAAGCAGGTATTGGATGTACTCACTAAAGTGTAAGATCAAAGACTTACGAAGTTTTTAAACGGCGAGCCTTGAATAGCTAGCAAAGACTTACGAAGTTTTGAAAATTTCGTAAGTCTAAAAACAAACCACTAAAGTTAAACTTCGTAAGTCTAAAGCACTCTAAAAACGCTTTAAATCACTGATAAACTCATCAACTTTAGCTTCATCGGTAGCCCACGAAGTAATTATTCGAACGGCCGAATGCTCTATATCTATCTGCTTCCACACATAAAACTCATATTGTTGGTTTAAATGCTCAATCACCTCGTTAGGCAAAATGGGAAAAATCTGATTGGTGGTTGAATCTGTTAGCATGGCATAACCTTTTTCTTTCACCACCTTGGCTATTTTCATGGCCATTTGATTAGCATGTGTCGCAAGGCTAAAATATAAATCGTCTTTAAACAATTCCAGAAACTGGATCCCCAATAACCTACCTTTGGCTAATAATGCGCCCCTTTGTTTAAGGGCGTAATCAAACTCCGGTGCGATCTCTGGGCGATTAAATATCACTGCTTCTCCCAAAAGGGCACCATTTTTAGTACCGCCTATATAAAAAGCATCCGTTAAAGCCGAAAGATCGGCCAAGGTCAAATCATTATTTGCTGCAGTAAGCGCGTGCCCCAATCTGGCACCATCCATAAACAGGTAGAGGTCTTTTGACTTACAATAGGCCGAAAGTTCTACTAGTTCTGCTTTTTGATAAATGGTACCAATTTCCGTAGAGTTTGAAATGTAAACCATTTTAGGTTTTACCACATGTGGTCGTAAGCTATAATCCTTTAGCACTTGTGCAATATCCGCAACCTTCAGTTTACCATCTGCCGTTTCTACTGTAATTACCCGATGTCCAGTAGCTTCTATCGCTCCCGTTTCATTGGCATAAATATGCCCTGTTTTGGCACTAATTACCGCTTCGTGGATACGTAAAAGTGAGGCAATCACAATTAAATTGGTTTGGGTGCCGCCCGATAAAAAATAGATGCTAGCTTGCGGATTCCCTATTTTTTGTTTAAGGATTTCTTTGGCCTCTAGCGAATAAGCATCCTCGCCGTAGCCCGCTTGTTGGTTAAAGTTGGCCTCTATTAACTTGTGAAGGATATTGGGATGTGCCCCTTCGGCATAATCGTTTTTAAAACTATACATCAACGTGATCAGATCAATTTTCGAATAAAATACTACACAAAATTAGTGTGCCTAAACGAACTTATGGATAAAATCTGTAGAAATGATGATGTGATGATTAGTGAATGAGATAATTGGATCATGTGATGATGAGATAGTCCCTAATCCCGAAGGATCGGGACTAACCACTAGCTCCTAATAACCAGTTAAACAAATAACCGATTAACCAATCCCTAAAGGCCGATACTTATCGCAAAAAGTGAGGAATGTGCCCCTGGCCACTAATCCCTAATCCCTAATTCCTAACTTTTCATTGCTGGCAACTATTCCCATTTTGTGTAACACAGGGGATATTTTTCATCGATTACAAAATAGCACACTGGAAAATTTTTGAGCAAAAATAAACTTAACATACAATTAGACAAGTAGATACCTAAATTCTTATATTTATGCATAACATTTGCGCTGTCTTTAAAGGATAATGCGAGAGACATGAATATCAACTATCTAATCGAAAGTGGCTTATTAGAGAAATATGCCAAACATGAATTGAACGGCGAACAAGCCGTAGAAATAGAAGAGCTTTTACAAACTAACCTAGAACTTGGGGAGGCTTTAGAGCAAATATACATCCGACTGGAGAACAACGGGGAAGAGGAAAAAAGTAGTCAACCTTAATCATTAGCTAATTGGATAATGGTTTATGGACTGGCGTTTAGTGGATCTGTTTGCTAAAACCTATGAGATTGCTTTCCCGAAATAGTTGGGACTTACCATTTTCGTCATTGCGAACTTTGCAACCAGTAGAGCAATGAAAAGGAACTTTTATTCTTTGCTTTAGGATCACCGCGTACGCGAGGATGACGGGATAGGAACGAATGAACCAATCCCGAAGTATCGGGACAAGTACCCGAAGGGTCGGGACTAGCCCCTAACTCCTAACTCCTAACTCCTAGTTCCTAGTTCCTAACTCCTAACTCCTAGTTCCTAACTCCTAACTCCTAGAAAAAACTAAAAGGCCACGAAATTCGCGGCCTTTTAGTTTTTTTGTCTCGGTGATTATTTTTTTAAGAGCATGTCAATTTGTATAGGTAGTTTTTTCTCGAGGATGGCACCTT